>JBLRXE010000096.1:0-7920 GCA_047920895.1 Roseovarius sp. | reverse complement strand
TCTGGGTGTTCCGCCCCGGCGCCACCAAGAGCTATGAGAACCCGTCAACCATCCCGTTCCGGCACGAAGACAAACCGGCCCCCGCCCATGGCGCCCGGCACGAGGAGGCATGAGACATGGCCAAACAACCCAATAAGAAGAACCAAGAGGTCGAAACCACCGGCCATCAATGGGACGGGATCGAGGAATACAACAATCCCCTGCCGCGCTGGTGGCTGTGGACGTTCTATGCCTGTATCGTCTGGGGCCTGTGGTATGTGGTCGCCTATCCGGCATGGCCGCTGGTTCAGGGCGCGACCGCCGGTTACAAGGGCTGGTCAACGCGGGCGAATGTGGCCGCAGAAATTGCGTCGGCAGAGGCTGCCAATGCCGGGATCAACGCGCGGCTTGCCTCGGTCGAGTTGACCGAGATTTCCGGTGATCCCGAATTGCAGGGCTATGCCACATCCGCCGGCAACGCCATCTACAAGACATGGTGCGCACAGTGCCATGGCTCGGGTGCCGCCGGGGCCAAGGGTTATCCCAACCTGTTGGACAATGACTGGCTCTGGGGGGGCACGATCGAGGATATCCACGCCACGATCGCCCACGGCATCCGCAATGAGGCAGACCCTGAAGCGCGCTATTCGCAGATGCCCGCCTTTGGCGATATTCTGGCAACGGCGGAGATTGATCAGGTCGTCAACTACGTCATGTCCATGTCAGGCGCGCCGAAGGATGCGACATTGGTTGCCGCAGGCGAAGCGGTGTATCTGGACAATTGCGCCGCCTGCCATGGTGAGGCCGGGGAGGGCGACATCTATCAGGGCGCGCCCAATCTTGCCGATGCGATCTGGCTCTATGGCGGATCATTCGACACGATCAAGGAAACGGTCACCTATTCGCGCTTTGGCGTGATGCCGCCAATGGGCGGGGCCAATCTGAGCGAGGCCGAGATCCGCGCCGTGGCGATCTACGTCCACCAGCTTGGCGGGGGCGAGTAACCGCCACGCCCTAACCGAATACCCCGAGCCGCGAGGCTCGGGGTTAGGCACCGGTCTTTCCGTCCTGTTCGCGCGTTTCCTGGAAGGACCGGTGCCGATTACCAATGCGATCGGCGCGTTTGTCAACCACATGGTCCCTTCGCGGGGCCTCTATGATGTCTGAGCCTGCGACATCTGCGCGCGACACTGAGGTTTTGCCGCGCGGCTGCGGCAATCGCCTGAAAAAGTCTATATGATGACTTGGTGGTTCATGGACCGCGTGACGACCAATAGATCGATTCAGGATTCAGAATTTGATGCAGGTCAAAGTTGATGCCCTTGCATCCTGACAGAAGACGATCAAGTGAATGATCATACCGGAGTATGTCCGTGGCCGAGTCCCCGTCAAACGCCCCCCAATCGCTCTATGCCGCGCGTGAGCCAGTATTTCCCAAAAAGGTTTACGGCAAATTCCGCAACCTGAAATGGGTGATCATGGTCGTCACCTTGGGAATCTATTATGTGACGCCCTGGATTCGCTGGGACCGCGGGGCGATGCTGCCGGATCAGGCGGTGTTGCTTGATCTGGCCAATCGGCGCTTTTTCTTTTTCTGGATCGAGATTTGGCCGCATGAATTCTATTTCGTGGCCGGTCTCTTGGTCATGGCGGGCTTGGGGTTGTTCCTGTTCACGTCGGCGTTGGGCCGGGTGTGGTGCGGCTATGCCTGTCCGCAGACGGTGTGGACCGACCTCTTTATTCTCGTCGAGCGCTGGATCGAAGGGGATCGCAACGCGCGGCTACGCCTGCATCGGCAGAAGAAATGGGATCTGCGCAAGCTGCGCCTGCGGCTGACGAAATGGGTGACGTGGCTCTTGATCGCGGTGGCCACGGGAGGCGCGTGGGTGTTCTATTTCACCGATGCGCCAACGCTGCTGGTCGATTTCTTTACCCTCAAGGCCCATCCCATCGCCTATACGACGGTTGCCCTGCTGACCGGCACGACGTTCTTTTTTGGCGGCTTCGCGCGCGAGCAGATCTGTATTTATGCCTGCCCATGGCCGCGGATTCAGGCGGCGATGATGGATGAGGACACGCTGACCGTCGGCTATCGCGACTGGCGTGGTGAGCCGCGCAAGAATTCCGAGGCAGTCAAGGCGGGTGCCAGCCAAGGCGATTGCATCGACTGCATGGCCTGCGTCAATGTCTGTCCGGTGGGGATCGACATCCGCGACGGTCAACAGTTGGAGTGCATCACCTGTGCGCTCTGTATCGACGCCTGTGATGACATCATGGCCAAGATCGGCAAGCCGCGCGGGTTGATCGACTATATGGCCTTTACCGATGAAGAGGCCGAGCGCGCGGGCGGCACGCCCAAGCCGATCATGAAACATATTCTGCGCCCGCGCACGATCCTTTATACCGCGCTCTGGTCGCTGGTGGGAGCGGGCCTGGTCTTTGCGCTCTTTATCCGGTCGGATATTGACCTGACCGTGGCCCCCGTTCGCAATCCGACGTTTGTCATGCTGTCCGATGGCGCGATCCGCAACACCTATGAGGTGCGTATCCGCAACATGCACCACGAAACGCGCGAATTCGAGGTGACGGTCAAGGGCGATCCGACGATTGTGGTCGAACTGGAGGGCGCGACCGATGCCAAGATCAGCGTGAACGCGGATGAAATGCACCTGCAACGGGTCTATCTGGTGGCCCCGCCGGGCACTGCCCCCGCCAAGGCCAAGCGCAGCGATATCCGCATCTGGATCGAGGACATGACCAACGGCGACCGCGCCTATCGGGATACGGTATTCAACGGAAAGGGTGAATGATGACCGAGCGTCGGATCACGGGCAAGCATGTGCTGTTCATCTTTGTCGGGGCCTTTGGCGTGATCATCGCGGTCAATCTGGTGCTGGCCTGGTCGGCGGTGCGCACCTTTCCGGGGCTGGAGGTCAAGAACTCCTATGTCGCAAGTCAGGAATTCAACGAGCGCAAGGCCGCGCAAGAGGGGCTGGGCTGGACCGTGATTGCGGATCACGCCGGTGGTCTCTTGGTGCTGCACATCACCGATGAGGCGGGGAAACCTGTTGAGGTGGCGCAGTTGGAGGCGACCGTTGGCCGCGCGACCCATGTTCAGGACGACCAGATGCCGGAATTCCGCTATGATGGGCAGGCCTATGTCGCCGCTGTGGCCCTGGGCGATGGCAACTGGAACATCCGCATGAAGGCCTGGGATCGTGACGGCACCCTCTTTCAACAGCGCGTCGTTCTGCACAAGGAATAGGCCGTGACCGCCCCCATGCGCCCCTCGCCTTCGGCCTGTCCGGCCTGTGCCGCCGTCCCGGCGGCAGAAGCTTTGGCGGCCCGCGCCCTGCCTCGGGCGCAGATTGCCCTGTCGTTGCCGACGATCCATTGCTCGGCCTGCATTTCCAAGATCGAGCGGGCGTTGAACGCGGATGTCCGGGTGAACTCGGCGCGCGTCAACCTGACCCTCAAGCGGGCCAGCATCGACGCTGCCCCCGAGGTGACCGCCGAAGAGATGCGCGCGCTGGTCGAGGGGCTGGGATACGAGGCGCATGAGCTGGATCAGGGCACGCTGAATGCCACGGCCAATAACCGGGCCGGGCGGGATCTGTTGATGCGGCTGGCAGTGGCGGGTTTTGCCAGCATGAATGTCATGCTGTTGTCGGTCTCGGTCTGGTCCGGGGCCGAGGCCGCGACGCGCGACATGTTCCACTGGATTTCGGCGGCGATCGCCCTGCCGGCGATTGCCTTTTCCGGCGTGCCGTTCTTTCGCAATGCCTGGGCCGCGCTGCGCAACGGGCGGCTCAACATGGATGTGCCCATTGTGCTGGCCATTGTGCTGGCGATCATCACCTCGCTGTGGGAAACCATGCTGTCGGGGGAACATGCCTATTTCGATGCGGCGCTCACGCTCACGTTCTTTCTGCTGGCGGGGCGTTATTTGGATCACCGGACGCGGGCGATTGCCCGTTCCGCCGCCGAAGAGCTGACCGCGCTCGAAGTGCCGCGCGCCACGCGGCTGGTGGACGGTGTCGAAGAGGTTGTAAACGTTGCACAATTGGCTGTTGGCGATCATATCCTCGTGCGGCCCGGTGGGCGTATGCCGGTGGATGGAGAGATTGTCCGGGGCACGTCAGAGATTGACCGCTCGCTTCTGACCGGCGAGACGCTGCCGGTCTTTGCGGGCGTGGGGCAGGTGGTCAGCGCCGGAGAGGTGAACCTGACCGGGCCGTTGACCATTCGCGCCACGGCGGTGGGGGCGGAAACCTCGCTGCACCGTATGGCCGATCTTGTGGCCATCGCGGAATCCGGGCGCTCGCGCTATACTTCGCTCGCCGATAGTGCCGCCAAGCTCTATGCGCCGGGGGTGCATATCCTTGCTGGGCTCAGTTTTCTGGGCTGGTATCTCTATACTTGGGATGTGCGCACGGCGCTGAATATTGCGGCGGCGGTGCTCATCATCACCTGTCCCTGTGCGCTGGGTCTGGCGGTGCCTGCGGTGACGACGGCGGCCTCGGGGCGGCTTTTCCGGCGGGGGATGCTGATCAAGCATGAAACCGCGTTGGAACGTCTGTCGCAGGTGGATACGGTCGTGTTCGACAAGACCGGCACGCTGACGACAGGCGCGCCGCAAGTGACCAATCTCGACAGCTTGCCACGCCCGGTTGTGGAATTGGCGCTGGCGCTGGCGCAGGGGTCGTCGCATCCGCTGGCGCAGTCGATCACCCGTGCCGCGTGCGCGGCGGGGATCGTGGCGGCTGACCTTACAGACATTACAGAAGTGCCCGGATATGGTACGAAGGCCCTCTACATGGGCCAAGAGGTCCGTTTGGGGCGGGCAAGTTGGACTGGGGCGCAGGGTTTGTCCGAGACAGCGACCTTTCTCAAGGTCGGGCAGGAGCCGGCTGTTGCCATCACCTTTGCCGATGCGCTGCGGCCCGGTGCCGCCGAGGCCGTGCGGGGGTTGATGGATCAGGGCAAGCGGGTGATCCTGATTTCCGGTGATACCACACCTGCGGTCGAGGCATTGGCCAAGCGCCTTGGCATATCGCAATGGATGGCCGAGGCGCTGCCCGCGGACAAGGCGGCGCGGGTGGCGGCATTGACCGCCGAGGGCGCGCATGTGTTGATGGTGGGCGACGGGCTGAACGATACCGCCGCGCTGGCCGGGGCGCATGTGTCGATTTCGCCCGCCACCGCGCTTGATGCTGCAAGGGTGGCTTCGGATATCGTGCTCTTGGGCAACGATCTGTCGCCCATTGCGGCGGCCTGCGTGACGGCGCAATCCGCGACCCGCCGCATCCGCGAGAATTTTCAGATCGCTACGGTCTATAATGTCATTGCCGTGCCGTTGGCGGTGGCAGGGCTGTGCTCGCCGCTGATTGCGGCCTTGGCCATGTCGTTGAGTTCGATTACCGTGTCGCTCAACGCCCTGAGACTGAGGTAGCGGATGAATATTCTCACCTATCTGATCCCGATTTCCCTGATCCTGGGCGGTGTCGGCCTTGTGGCCTTTGTCTATACGGTGCGCTCGAACCAATATGACGATCCCGAAGGGGACGCGCGGCGCATCCTGTCAGATGATTGGGACGATCACCCCAAGCCCTGATCGGTTGAACGCGGTGCGCGGCCATCGTGATAGCGCCCGCGTGCGGGGCTTCTGGGACCTGGCTTGCCTTTTGGTGCGGACTGGCCTTTAGTCCGATCCAGTCATCGTCTGGCGATGGGGTGCACGGAATGGATCAAAGGGAGCAGAACATGGCGCGAACGGTCATTATCGAAAAAGCGGGCGGTGCGGAGGAATTGAAGCTGGTCGATTGGCCGGTGGGCGCGCCGGGGCCGGGCGAGATCCGCATTCGGCACGCGGCGTGCGGGCTGAATTTCATCGACGTCTATCAGCGCACGGGCCTCTATCCGCTGAGCTATCCGCATGCCTTGGGCATGGAGGCGGCAGGGATTGTCGAAGCGGTGGGCGAGGGCGTCACCCATCTGAAACCGGGCGACCGTGCGGCCTATGCCGCAACACCGCCGGGTGCCTATGCCGAGGCGCGGGTGATGCCCGCGTCGCAGGTCTGTCCGCTGCCAGAGGGCATTTCCTTTGAGGATGCCGCGTCCATCATGTTGCAGGGGATGACGGTGGAATATCTCTTTCACCGGGTCTGGCCGCTGGAGGCGGGGCAGACGGTGCTGTTCCATGCCGCCGCCGGTGGGGTGGGGCTGCTGGCCTGTCAATGGGCGCGTTCGGAAGGTATCCGGTTGATCGGCACCGCTGGCACGGATGAGAAATGCCGCCTCGCGATGGAAAACGGCGCCGCCGCCTGCATCAACTACCGCGACACTGATTTTGTGGCCGAAGTCAAGGCGTTGACCGAAGGCAAGGGCGTGGATGTGGTGATGGACGGGGTGGGCAAGGATACGTTCGAGCGGTCGCTCGACTGCCTCAGACCACTGGGGATGATGATGTCCTTTGGCAATGCCTCGGGTCCGGTGGAGCCGGTGAGCCTGCTGACGCTGGCGGCCAAGGGGTCGCTCAAGCTGACGCGAACCACGCTGTTCACCTTCCTTGCCGATCATGCCCGCTGTCAGGACATGGCGCGGCATCTCTTTGACAAGGTCGAGAGTGGCGCGGTCAAGGTCAATATCGGCCAGCGGTTCCCGCTCGATCAGGTGGCAGAGGCGCATCGCGCGCTGGAAGGGCGGCAGACCACGGGGTCAACCATCCTGACGCTGTGATGGGCGGCTAACGCCCGGAGACCTGATAGAACGCGGCCTCAAGCCATGCTGGTGAAATCTCGACGCCCCATCCGGGGGCGTCGGTAACGGTGGCGTGACCCTCGTCGATCCGGTAGGGATCACCGAGGAACAGCCCCTCTTGCCACGGGTAATAGTCCGGCCCCTCGATCGAGAATTCGAGGTATTTGCCGGCGTTGGGAATGGCGCGCAAGAGGTGCATGGTGCACATTGTCACCAGTGACAGGTTGGCGGCATGCGGGGTGACGGGCAGGCCGGCGCGCGCGGCCATCTGGCAGACATGCAGAGTGCGGTGCAGGCCGCCCATATACATCACATCGGGCTGCACGATATCCACGGCACCCCGATCCAGCATCAATTGCCAGCTTGAATACTCGCAATCCTGTTCACCCCCCGCGACATCGAGCAAGAGGGCTGCGCGCACGGCTGCGGTCTGATCATATTCCCAATAGGGGCAGGGTTCCTCGAAATGGCCGATGCCGTTGTCCTGGAGCAGTTTGCCCACCTCGATGGCGCGGGCTGGGGAATAGCAGGAATTGCCATCCACCAGCTTGTCGATTCCATCGCCAAGGGCGCGCGACACGGTGGGCAAGATCGCCTCGGTGCGGCCCGGCCATTCGTCGCGGTCGCGCCCTGCCTCGGCACCCACGCGCCATTTGAAGGCGGTGAATCCCTTGTCGTCGCGCAGGCGGCAAAAGCGGGCGGCCTCGTCCTCGGGGGTGATGTCGCGGCGCATCGAACTGGCATAGGTGCGCACCCGCCCCGGCGTGCCGCCCAGCAGGGTGGCGACGGGTTTTCCCTCCAGTTTGCCGCGCAGGTCCCAGAGCGCGGTATCAAGCCCGGTCATGGCGCGGCGCAGGTAACTGCCGGGGTATTTCAATTCGCGCTCGTAAATGAGATTGAGCGTATCCGCAAAATCGAGCGCATCGGTGCCAAGTGCATGCGGCGCGATCTGACGGTGAAAGATGGTGCAGGTGACATCGGCGTTATAGGTCGAAACCTGTCCCCATCCCTGCTCGCCGCTGTCCGTGGTCACGCGGACAAACCCCACGAATTCGTTGCAAAACGTCTCTAGCCGCGCAATCCGCATGGGATCCTCCTGGTCTGCCTGTGCGCCATGTTGCGCATGGCGTGAGAGGCTGGCAAGCATGATCGTCGCGTTCCGGCGCGGTTGTCGCATGGCTT
>JBLRXE010000095.1:0-8039 GCA_047920895.1 Roseovarius sp. | reverse complement strand
ATTGACCCCGCGCAGGCGATGGTGATCGAAGAGGACCGGCTCTGCACCACGATGCTGGAGATGCTCAATATCGAAGGGATCGTGTTGGAACCTGCGGGGGCGCTGGCGGTCGATGCGCTCAAGGATCTGGGAGACGTGATCCGGGGCAAGACGGTGGTTTGTGTCACTTCGGGCGGGAATTTCGATTTCGAGCGGTTGCCCGAGGTCAAGGAGCGGGCACTGCGGTTTTCGGGCGTAAAGAAGTATTTCATCCTGCGGATGCCGCAGCGGCCCGGCGCGCTGCGTGAATTTCTGGAGATATTGGGACCAGAGGACGATATTGCGCGCTTTGAATATCTCAAGAAATCGGCGCGCAACTTTGGTTCTGTGCTGATCGGAATCGAGACGACCCGGCCCGAGAATTTTGCGCCGATTTTGACGCGGCTGGACGCGGCGGGATTTGAGTATCGCGACATTACGCGGGATGAGGTGCTGGCAGAGTTCCTGATCTGAGGTCAGGCGGCGATGACCTGTGCCAGACCGGCGAGGAATTCGGATTTCGAGTGCGCGTAACAGTCGAGCACGGCGCCGAGGTCGAGGCCATCGTGCTGGCCGTTGGCGGCGGCACGTTCGCCCCGGTGACAGAGATCAGCAAAGGCGGTAAACCCGAGGTTGAGCGCGCTGCCCTTGAAGAAATGCAACAGTGCCTCGAGGTTTTGATCCGCGCCGGGCGGACGCAGTTTCTCGATCTCGGTATCCACTTCATCAAGGAACAGCGCCACCACCTCGCCAAAGGCGTCGGCCCCGATTTCATCGCGTAGGTCCTGCACGCGGCCCCAGTCGATCATCATCCGTCCTCCGATACTTGGGTCCAGACTGGGCGCAAAGGGCTGACAAAGGGTTAAGCCGCGCCCGAAAGCCGTGCGAATTTTAACATTCACCGGCTGTTAAATTCTGCGGGCCTAGGATGGGGGCGGACAGTGCAAAGGTGGCCCGGGTGCGATCACGAGTGGAACAAGCGGCAGAGGTGGATGCCGGCGGCGGGGCAATCCAGCGCGTTCTGGTGGTGGATGACAGCCGGTTGCAGCGGCGTATCCTGATCGCCTCTTTGAATCGCTGGGGATTCGAGGTGCAAGAGGCGGGTTCGGGCGAGGAGGCGCTGCGCCTCTGCCGGGATCATCCGCCCGATCTGGTGATGAGCGACTGGATGATGCCGGGGCTGAGCGGGTTGGAATTCTGTCGCCGATTCAGAGAGATGCCGCGCGAGAGCTATGGCTATTTCATCCTCCTGACCTCCAAGAGCGACAAGGATGAGGTGGCGCTGGGTCTTGATGCCGGGGCGGATGATTTCCTGACCAAGCCGGTCAATGCCGCCGAGTTGCGAGCGCGGATTTCGGCGGGGGCGCGCATCCTGCGGATGCAGCGCGAGCTGACCGAGAAGAACCGCCTGATCAAATCGACGCTGGATGAATTGCAGACACTCTATGATTCGCTCGACAGCGATCTGATCGAGGCAAAGAAGCTGCAACAATCGCTGGTGAGTGATCGCTATCGCGATTTCGGCGTGGCGGAGGTGTCCTTGATGCTGCAATCGGTGGGGCATGTGGGCGGCGATCTGGTGGGGATGTTCCCGATTGGGGCCACGCGCATCGGGCTCTACGCGATTGACGTGTCGGGCCATGGGATCAGTTCGGCGCTGATGACGGCACGGTTGGCGGGGTATCTGTCGGCCTCTGTGCCCGAACAGAACCTCGCCCTGCGCAAGACGCGCGATGGCCGGTTCGTTGCGCGTCCGCCCGCGCAGGCCATTGCAATGCTGAACCGGCTGATCATGTCAGAGATGGAGACCGAGCATTATTTCACCCTTGTTCTGGCGGATGTCGATCTGGAGAGCGGCCGGGTGATCCTGTCGCAGGCAGGGCATCCGCATCCGGCGTTGCAGCGGGCCGATGGCACGGTGGAGTTTATAGGCACGGGTGGTTTGCCGGTGGGCCTGATCGACGGGGCGAAGTTTGAACAATTCGAGGTTCAGATGGGGCCGGGCGACCGGCTGTTGATCCATTCCGACGGGGTGATTGAGTGTGCGGGCCAAACCGGCGCGCTGTTGCAGGAGGAGGGGTTGGCCGCGATCCTGCGCGACCTGCGGCAGACGCGGGGCATGGCCCTGCTTGAATCGCTGATCTGGAAGCTGTCGGAGTTTGCGGGGGACGCGGAGTTTACTGACGATATTTCCGGCGTGTTGCTGGAATTCAAAGGTAGCCCGTTTCCCGGCTGACGAAATGCCGGTCGCCGGCATTGCCCAGTTCCCGCGCTGCCTGCATGGGTGTGATCCAGACCGCACGATGCTCCGGCTCGCTGGGTGGGCCAAGCCGTCGCACCGGATGGGCGCGGTAGATGATGCAGAGCTTTTCCGCCCAGAACCCGTATTCCGGCATATAGGTAAAGCGGCGGAAGGCGCCCAGCCGCCGGGGCCGGGCGATGAGCCAGCCGGTTTCCTCGAACACCTCGCGATAGAGCGCTTGCACAGGGGATTCGCCGGGATCAATGCCGCCGCCGGGCAATTGCAGCTCTGGCAGCGGGGTCGACTGATGGGTTACAAGTAGCCGGCCGCGATGCGGCAGGATGGCATAGGCGCCGGGGCGCAGGCGATAGGCCACATCGGGCTGGGGGCGTTCACCGAATCGTCTGATCACTTGGGGCCTCTCATGGGGTTGGCTTGTCCTGACGGTACAGGCGCGATATGCCAAGTCGAGACCCAAAGGAAAGCCCATGACACTCGGACAGAAAATCGCTTGGGATGATACGATCCTGCCGTTCCAGCTTGACCGTGCCGATATTCGCGGGCGGGTGGTGCGGCTCGATGGGGTGCTTGACGGGATATTGAGACAGCATGATTATCCGCCGCAGGTTGAGGCGCTGATCGCGGAAATGGCTCTTTTGACCGCTTTGATCGGGCAGACGATCAAGCTGCGGTGGAAGCTGTCGTTGCAGGTGCAGACGCGCGGTGCGGTGCGCATGATCGCCACCGATTACTATGGTCCGACCGAGCCGGGAGAGCCTGCGCGCCTGCGCGCCTATGCCAGTTTTGACCGTGAGCGGCTGACGCATGCGCGCCCGTTCGATCAATTGGGCGACGGGTATTTTGCCGTGATGCTGGATCAGGGGCAGGGCATGACGCCCTATCAGGGGATCACGCCTATCGCCGGTGAGGCGCTGCGCCACTGTGCCGAGGCGTATTTTGCGCAGTCCGAGCAGTTGCCCACGCGCTTTGCGCTGAGTTTCGGAAAATCGACCGAGGCGGGGGGCGCGGAGCATTGGCGCGCGGGGGGCGTGATGCTGCAACTTATGCCCAAGGCTTCGCCCTTTGCCACGGACGGCGGCTCTGGTGATGGCGGGCTGTTGCAGGCAGAGGATATTCTGGACGGTGACGATGCCGAGAACTGGAACCGTGCCAATGTGTTGCTCGATACGGTCGAGGATCTGGAGCTGATCGGGCCGTCGGTGGCACCGACGGATTTGCTGATCAGGCTGTTTCACGAGGAGGGGCCGCGCGTTTTCGACATGCAGCCGGTGCGGTTTGGCTGCACCTGTTCGGAAGAGCGGGTGCGCAATAGCCTGTCGATCTATTCCGCGCGCGACATTGCGACCATGACCACCGAAGAGGGTCTCGTGACCGCCGATTGCCAGTTTTGCGGGGCGCATTACCGGCTTGATCCGGCGACGGTCGGGTTCGAGGCCAAGGATGACGGGGCCGGGGGCGGTGACTGATCCGCTCGATCGGGCGCTGGGCGCGCTGCGGGCCGCGCGGATGCCGTCATCGGATTATGACCTCAATCCCGGTGTCATTCTGCCCGAGGGGCGCAAATTGCGCGCGGCGGCGGTTTTGGTGCCGGTGCGCGAGGGGCGTGTGATCCTGACCAAGCGGTCCTCCAAGCTTCGGCATCATCCGGGGCAGATCGCCTTTCCGGGGGGCAAGCAGGATGCGGGCGATCCCGACATTACCACAACCGCGTTGCGCGAGGCGGAGGAGGAAATCGGGCTTGACCGGCGCAGCGTTGAGGTGCTGGGGTTTCTGCCCCGGCATGAGACCGTGACCGGCTTTGACGTGACCCCGGTTCTGGGGCGGGTGCATGGCGCGTTTCAGCCCCGCGCCGAGCAGGGCGAGGTTGATGAGGTGTTCGATGTGCCGCTGACACATTTTCTGGAATTGGGCCTATACAGGGTCGAAAAACGCCGCTGGCGCGGGGATTGGCGGCGCTATTACGCGGTGCCCTATGGCCCCTATTACATCTGGGGCGCGACCGCACGCATTCTGCGCAATCTGGCGGATCTGGCGGGGCCGGAATGAAGGTCGGCGGCGCGTGGATCGAGGCCGGGGCGACGCAGGCGGTCTGTGCCATGCTGACCGGGGCGGGGTATCAGGCGCTGTTCGTGGGCGGTTGTGTGCGCAACGCGCTGTTGGGCGCGCCGGTCAAGGATGTCGATATCGCCACCGATGCGCGGCCGGAGGTGGTGATGGGTCTGGCGCAGGCGGCGGGGCTGAAACCCGTGCCGACGGGCATGGACCATGGCACGATCACCGTGGTTTCCGGCGGAATCGGGTATGAGGTGACGACGTTTCGCGAGGATGTGCAGACCTTTGGGCGGCATGCGGTGGTGGCCTTTGGCACGGATATCGGCACCGATGCGCGGCGGCGGGATTTTACCATGAATGCGCTCTATGCCCGGCCTGACGGCAGCGTGGTCGATCCGCTGGAGGGCCTTGAGGATCTGCGCGCCCGGCGGGTGCGGTTCATCGAGGATGCGGATCAACGGATTCGCGAGGATTACTTGCGAATCCTGCGGTTTTTTCGGTTCCATGCCTTGTATGGCGATCCCGAGGGGGGGCTGGATGCCGAGGGGCTGGCGGCCTGTGCTGGAAATGTCGCGGGGTTGGCGGGCCTCTCGCGAGAGCGGGTGGGGGCGGAAATGCGCAAGCTTCTGGCTGCGCCCGATCCGGCACCCTCCGTGGCGGCGATGCAGGCGGCGGGGGTGTTGCAGGCGGTTCTGCCGGGGGGCGATGCGCGGGCCTTGACCCTGTTGGTGCATCTGGAATCAGAGACAAACACGGCGCCAGAGGCGATTTTGCGGCTGGCCGCGCTGGGCGGTGAGGGCGTGGCGGAGCGGCTGCGTCTTTCGCGTTCGGATGCGCGGCGGCTGGACGTCCTGCGTGCGGCAGCGGTAGGAACGATGCAGGCTGCGGAATTGGGCTATCGCCATGGGGCAGAGGAAGGCCGGGCGATTCTCTTGCTGCGCGCGGCGCTGCTTGAGGCCCCTTGGCAGGCCGGGGATGCCGGGGATTTGGCCCAAGGGGCCGACGCGCGGTTTCCGGTGACGGCGGCGGACCTCATGCCGGATTATGTCGGCCCTGCACTGGGCGCGCGGTTGCAGGCGCTGGAGCGGCGCTGGATCGCATCGCGGTTTACGCTGACGCGCGATGATCTGCTTTGAGCGGGCTTTCATGGCGGGGCGACGCGGGGTAAAGGCGCAGGCATGAGCGAGCATGACATCATACGGCTGGGGCATCAGGGCGACGGCATTGCCGAGGGGCCGGTTTATGCGCCCCTGACGCTGCCCGGCGAGCGGGTTTCCGGCACGCTGAGCGGTCAGGCGCTGACCGATCTGCGGATCATCACGCCGTCCCCGGATCGGGTGAGCGCGCCCTGTCGGCATTTCCGGACCTGCGGGGGGTGTCAGGTGCAACATGCCTCGGACGGATTTGTTGCTGTCTGGAAACAGGAGGTGGTGCGCGCGGCGCTGGCGGCGCATGGCATCGCGGCAAAGTTCCTGCCGATCCATGTCTCGTCGCCGCGATCTCGTCGGCGTGCCACCTTTGCCGCAAAACGCACCAAAAAGGGCGCGATGGCCGGGTTCCATGCGCGGGGCAGCGATGTGATCCTCGAGGTGCCGGACTGTCAGTTGCTGCATCCCGAGGTGATGCGCGGTCTGACCGTGGCCTGCGATCTGGCCGAGGTGGGGACCAGCCGCAAGGCGGCGCTGGCGGTGAGTGTCACGCGGTCGCTGGTCGGTCTCGATGTGGCGGTGATCGAGGGCAGGCTGCTGGATGGGCCGCTGCGCATTGCGTTGGCGGCGCTGGCAGAGCGGCACGATCTGGCGCGGCTGGCCTGGGGCGACGAGGTGGTGGTGATGCGGCGCGCGCCGGCGCAGGCGTTTGGCGCGGCGCGGGTGGTGCCGCCGCCGGGCGCGTTTCTGCAAGCCACGCCAGAAGGCGAAGCCGCGCTTTTGGCCGAAACAGAGACGATTCTGGCAGGGGCGCGGCGGATCGTTGACCTCTTTTCCGGGTGCGGCACGTTTGCGCTGCCGCTGGCGCAGCGCGCGCAGATGCATGCGGTAGAGGGTGAGGCGGCGATGCTGGCGGCGCTCGATGCCGGGCGGCGCGGGGTTGCGGGGCTATATCCGCTGAGCACGGAGGTGCGGGATCTGTTTCGTCGTCCGCTCTTGCCCGACGAGTTGGCGCGATTCGATGCGGCGGTGATCGACCCGCCGCGCGCCGGGGCCGAGGCGCAGATCGCCGAGATTGCGCGGTCGGGACTACAACGGCTGGCCTATGTGTCCTGCAACCCGGTCACATTTGCCCGTGACGCCAAGACGTTGATCGCGGCAGGCTATGCGCTGGGGCCGGTGCGGGTGGTGGATCAATTCCGGTGGTCGGCGCATGTGGAGCTTGTGGCCGGTTTCACGTTGAACAAGGCGTGATTCACTGAAAATCCTCTACCGTGCGGGCTTGATTTTGAGGTAAAAGGGAGCCGAGCAGAAATCGGAACAATAAAAATGAAACCAAACAGGCGTTTTGTGATGCTGGCGGGGCTGGGTGCTCTTGCGGCATGCGGCAGGCAGGAATCCAAATTTCGCACTTATCGTGGCCCCGAGGTGACGCGGGTGATCATCAACAAGGGCGAGCGCGAGATGTTTCTCTTGCATCATGACCGCCCGATCAAGCGGTACAAGGTCGATCTTGGCTTTGCGCCCGAGGGCCACAAGCAGTTCGAGGGCGATGGGCGCACGCCGGAGGGCGAATATCACATCGACCGGCGCAATCCCAACAGCGCGTTCCATCTGTCGCTGGGAATCTCCTATCCCAACGAGGCGGATATTGCCTATGCCGAGGCGCTGGGCAAATCGCCGGGCGGCGATATTTTCATCCATGGCGAGCCCAATGTGCTGGCCTTTCTCAGCCCGGATTGGACGGCGGGATGTGTCTCGGTCACGAATCGCGAGATGGAGGATGTCTATGCCATGGTCCGCGACGGGACGCCGGTCACGCTCACTGCGTGATCAGCGGCCCAGAATCATTGTCCACCAGATCTTGCCGCCCGGTTCCTGAAGCCAGGCAAAGCCCATCTTGCGCGCGTCGGGGGAGAGGATAACGCGGCGCGTGCCCTCGTCCTCCATCCAGGCGGCGAGGGTCTGAAGCTCTGTCTCGTAGGTTTCCGAAATGGTCTCGCCTACAATGGCGCCGGAATAGCCGACACGGCGCACACGGTCGAGCGGTGAGGAGCCATCAGAGCCAAAGTGCCAGGGGCGGTTTTGCACCGACATGTCGCGGGAATGGGTGGCGGCGGCGGCGGTGAGGGCCGAATCAAGGGTGAGCGGCGGTTGACCGCTGGCCTGACGCAGGGAATTGACCGAATCGAGCATGCGGAATTGCACCTCAGAGGTCTGGCCCGGCGCGATTCGGTAGACGCGCGGCAAAGGTTTGCCATCCGAGCCCATTTGCGGCGGGGGCGGTGCGGCGCAGGCGGAAAGAGCCAAAAGAGCCGAGACCAGCAGGATGTAGAGACGCGCCATGATGCAGAACCACCCAAGTATTGTTTCAAAGTCTGCTTTAGCCCGGCTTGCGTTGCGATTCAAACCCACATGCGCAGAACATTGCGCGCTGTGACTTTCTTGATTTGTGAGCGAAGTCTTGTCACCCTATAGACAAGGATCATCGGCTTGCCTGACTGGAGTTTCTCACATGACCAATGACGCTCGGATTTCGTGGAACCGGCGCACGTTTC
>JBLRXE010000094.1:0-8077 GCA_047920895.1 Roseovarius sp. | reverse complement strand
CGCCTCTGCCAGACAGCGCCACTCGGGGCCGCCTTCGGCCGGGGTTTGCTGGTCGAGCCAGGCGCTCGAATAGCTGATATCGGTCTCGGGGCCGCTGAGATAGCGCGCCATGCGATCCCCTGAGATCGCGCGCAACGCGCGCATTTCCTGTTCCATCAATCGGGTCACGGGGGCGTCAGCCACCACCGGGCCTGCCAACACTGCGAGTGCCGCAGCGAGTGCAATCCGTCTCATTTCCAACTCCGGGCAGGTGGACGTATGGTCCACGGCATGTGCGCCCCTTAGTCAAAATCGGCACATGCGTCCACCTGGGCCACCGGCAGATTCCCGCCGACGGTCTTTTCTGTCGCAAAATACGGCTAGACTTTGCCTGATCTTGCGTAATCTGCGGCTCTGACTACCGTATCTTGTCGCGTACCGTCAGCTGTGCGGCAGCAAGTCGCGCCACCGGAACGCGGAACGGAGAGCAGGAGACATAGTTGAATCCGGCATCCCGGCAAAAAGCGATTGATTCGGGGTTGCCGCCATGTTCACCACAGATTGACAGGCTGATCTCTGGATTGGCAGCGCGCCCGCGTTCCGCCCCGATCTTGAGCAACTCGCCCACGCCATCGACATCGAGCATGTGGAACGGGTCTTCGGGGTAGACGCCCTGCTTGACATAGTCTGACATGAACCGCCCCGCGTCATCGCGCGAGAGGCCATAGGTCATCTGCGTGAGGTCATTGGTGCCAAAGCTGAGAAAGGACACCAGCGGCGCGAATTCGCCCGCGCGCAGGCAGGCGCGCGGCGTCTCGACCATCACGCCCAGATGATAGGTAAAATCGCGCCCTGTCTCGTTGCGCACCGCAGCGGCCACGGCATCGACCCGTGTCTTGACCAGTTCGACCTCGCGCTTGGCGCTGACCAGCGGGATCATGATCTCGGGCACGACGGGCGCGCCTTCGCGGCTGGCCTCGAGCGTGGCCTCGAAAATGGCGCGGGCCTGCATGTCGTAGATTTCCGGCACGGTGATGCCAAGGCGCACACCACGCATACCCAGCATGGGATTGTATTCGCTCAACGCCTCGACCCGCCGCGTCACATCCGAAAGCGGCAGATCGAGCGCCTCGGCCAGTTGCAGATGCCCGGCCCGATCGGTGGGCAGGAATTCGTGCAACGGCGGATCAAACAGGCGGATGCAGACCGGCAGGCCCTGCATGATCCGAAACAGATCGGCCAGATCGGCGCGCTGCATCGGCAAGAGCCGTTCCAGCACAGCGGCGCGGTCGGTGCTGCCATCGGCAAAGATCATCTCGCGCATCACCGTCAGACGCTCCGTATCAAAGAACATGTGTTCGGTGCGGCAGAGGCCGATACCGCGCGCATCGAACTTGCGCGCCACCTCGGCATCGGCGGGGGTGTCGGCATTGGCCCGCACCGCGATGTCGCGCACGTCATCGGCCCAGCTCATCAGCGTTTGAAAGGCATCGTCGCGCGCGGCCTCGAGCAGCGGCGTCTCGCCCGCCAGCACCAGCCCGCCGGTGCCGTCCACGGTGATCACATCGCCCGCCTTGACCACGCGGCCATCGGGCATTGTCAGTTGCTTGCGCCGGGCCTGGAAATGGATTTCAGAGGCACCGACAACACAAGGCAGACCGATGCCGCGCCCGATCACCGCCGCGTGGCTGGTCATGCCACCACGCTCGGTCAGCACGGCCACAGCGGCATGCATGCCGCGAATATCCTCGGGGCTGGTTTCGCGGCGCACGAGGATACAGGCCTCGCCGCGCGAATGGCCGGCCTGCGCCTCGGCGGCGGAAAAGACCACGCGGCCCGTCGCAGCACCGGGGCTGGCGGCGATGCCGCGCGCCAACACATCGCGGGGGGCGTTGGGATCAACCTGCCGGTGCAGCAATTCATTGAGCGCGCGCGGCTCGACCCGCATCAGCGCCTCGTCGCGGGTGATGATACCATCTTGGGCCATGCGCACCGCGATGGCCACCGCTGCGCGCCCGTTGCGCGGCACGCGCAGCCCGTCCAGTATCCAGACCTTGCCATTCTCGATGGTGAATTCGGCCTGCATTTCCTCGCGCAGGCGGGCGCGCATGAGTTCGGCATAGGCGCGGATTTCGGCAAAGGCGTCGGGGGCCAATTCCTCGAGCGAGGGGCCGCGCGGATCGCGGGTGAGATAGATCGCATCCGCGCCATTGCTCAGCGCATCGCGGCCCTGACTTTGACTGAGGTAACGCCCGATGATCTGGCGCGCGCCGGTCTGGCCATTGACCAGTTGCATCACGCCAGAACCACATTCCCCCTGCCCCAGCCCCAGCGCCAATTCCTGCACCACAAGGCCCAGCCCTGCATCGACGGGCGCGCCCTTGGCCTGCCGCAAGAGGCGGGCGGTCGTGCCCTCCCAGGCCCGCGCCATGGAGCGCAGCACCTCGGTCAGTTGCTTGCCGGGGTCTTGGGGAAATTCCTCTTCGGCCTCGGTCTCATAGGCCTTGAGCGCCTGACCAAGCCCCAGCACCGGATCGGGCGAGACATCCTCGAATACATCGGGGTCAAGCCGCGCCACATGGATCGCATAGGCCTGCACGAAACGCAGATAGATATGCGACGCCGCCTCTTTGCCGATCCGCTCCGACAATTCGACAAAGCGCGCGTCGTTGATGCCGATGTTGAGCACAGCGCCCGGCCCGCCCCAATCAGGATCTTCGGACGAGGGGCGCACGCAAAGCAGCGGCGCATCGCCAAACGGGGCCAGAAACCGCGCCATATCGGGCACTTCGCCCGCCGCGATCCGGTGCACCGCCTCGAACGACAGCGCGATGGTGCGCGGCACCGGCAGATCGAGCCGCACAAGGCGTTGCAGGCATTTCGCCCGCCCCCCGTGGGTATGGATATGCACCGGGGCCGTGGGGGTGATGAGGGTGATGAGGCGGTCGTCTTGCTGCACTGCGGCACCTTTCCTTTGCCCGCACCATACGCGCGTTGCAGCACAAGGCAAGGGAAAGGATGACGGGGGTGGTGGAGACGTCATCCTCGGGCCTGACCCGAGGATCTCAGGCGATTTTCGTCATCCTCGGGCCGGACCCGAGGATCTCAGGTGGCAAGAGGTCCTCGGGTCAAGCCCGAGGATGACCACTTACCCCTCGATCCGCGTGAGGTCTGCCGCTTGCAAACAGATATGCCGGATGCTGCTGAGGAGGTTGAGACGATTGCGGCGGATCACCTGAGACTCGGCATTGACCTGCACGGCGGTAAAGAAGGCATCAATCGGTGCCCGCAGCGCCGCCATCGCCCCCATGGCCCCGGCGAAATCCTCGGCCTTGAGCGCGCTCGCAATCGCAGGCTCTGCGGTGGCGAGGACGGCAAAGAGCGCCTTTTCCTCCGTCGTTTCCGCGAATTTCACATCCGCGCCGTAGGAATATTCCACCCCGTCCTTTTCCTCGGCTTGGGTGAGGATATTGTTGGCGCGCTTGAATCCTTGCAACAGGTTCTCGCCATCGTCAGTCTTGAGGAAATCACTGAGCGCGCGGGCGCGGTGGACCAAGAGCGAGAGGTCGTCATTGCCCGGCATGGCGAGGCAAGCGTCGATCACGTCATGGCGGATGCCTTCGTCGCGCAGATGGACCTTGAGGCGGTCGTGGAGGAAGGCGAGTAGGTCGGCTGCTACAGTTTGAGTCTGTTTCTTCAAAGCCGCCGCTGCACCCGCACATTCTCTGTGCTCACTTTGTTCGAGCTTGATCGGCAACTCAATAAGATTACACCCGTGTTCTCTCAACTCATAAAGAATCCCTGACATTCCAACTATTTTTGCTTCAATGCTATTTGGGTCATACGCTTCGTCTTTCGGTCTGAGATTGTTATCAAACCCATTATACGAAAATTCTTGCGACAAAGCTTTCCATATAAGCGGAATTTCCTTCGCGTCCTCTGCGATAGTATCAAGCACGGCTATTTCTTCTTCTCGAAATGTGTGCTGAGATTCTCCTGTCCCAAACAGAGACACTTCGTCATTCATCCCTAGCTTTCGCAAAAAAAACTCTGCGAAAGCAGCGACGTGAAGCTGCAGTTCATTTAATAAGGAGATAGACACCCCATTCCCCCACACCAACCGAATACCCCCCAGCGCCGCACGGCGCAGCGCGTAGGGGTCTTTCGATCCCGTCGGTTTCTCGTCAATCGCCCAGAACCCTGTCAGCGTGTCGATCTTGTCGGCCAGCGCCACCGCCACCGACACGGGCGCGCTTGGCACGGCGTCGCCCGGCCCCAGCGGCGAATAATGCTCTTGGCAGGCCGCTGCCACCTCTGCGGGCAGCCCCGCTGCCTGCGCGTAATAGCGCCCCATCAAGCCCTGCAATTCGGGGAATTCGCCCACCATGGCGGATTGCAGATCGGCCTTGGCCACCTTTGCCGCCTGCTCCGCCAAATCGGCATCGGCGCCCACATGCGGCGCGATTTCACGCGCGAGGGCTGCGATACGCGCGATGCGGTCGGCCTGCGATCCAAGCTTGTTGTGGAAGGTGACATGGGCGAGCCCTGCGCCCATCCCCTCCAGCCCCTCGGCCTGCACGGTGCGCAGGTCGTTTTCCCAAAAGAATTTGGCATCCGACAGCCGTGCCGCCAGCACCTTTTGATTGCCCGCCAAGATGGTCGCGCCCTGATCGGCGGTCTCGACATTGGCGACGGTGACAAAACGCTCGATCCGGCCCGTCTTGGGGTTTTTCACCGAAAAGAATTTCTGATGTTCCTTCATAGAGGTTTGCAACACCTCGGGCGGCAAACCCAGAAACGCCTCGTCAATCCGGCCCATCAGCACCACAGGCCATTCCACCAGCCCCGCAACCTCGGCCAATAGGCCGCGATCCTCAACCAGCTCCAGGCCAGAGGCAAAGGCCTGATTGCTGGCCTCTTGCCAGATATGTTCGGCCCGCTCGTTCGCCTCCAGTATGACATGTGCGCGGCGCAGTTTGGCGCGGTAGTCGTCAAAAGACGACACGGCAAAGCGCCCCGCGCCCATGAACCGATGCCCCTCGGTCGTGTTGCCCGCGCGGATGCCGTCGACGTCGAGATCAACAACCGTCACCTCGCCGGCCTCATCGGTCAGGATGCAGAGGATGGAATGAAGGGGGCGCACCCAACGCAAGGAGCCCGCGCCCCAGCGCATCGACTTGGGCCAAGGGAAATTGCGGATGATCCTGTCGAGTTCCTCGGCGACGATCTCGGCCGCCGCGCGACCGGGCTTGGTGATCGTGGCGAAATAGACCTGACCCTTTTTCTCGTCGCGGATTTCAAGCTGATCGCGGCTCAGCCCCGCACCGCGCAAGAAGCCCTCGATCGCCTGTTCGGGCGCATCGACGCGCGGGCCTTTGCGCTCTTCTCGGGTGGTCGGGCTCTGGCCGGTCAGTCCCTGCACCGTCAGCGCCAGCCGCCGGGGCGTGGAAAAAACCGCAGCCCCCGCATAGGTCAGCCCCGCCGCGACCAGCGCCTCGGTCAGGCGGGCGCGCAGGTCATCTGCGGCCTTGGACTGCATCCGTGCCGGGATTTCCTCGGAGAAGAGTTCGATCAGGAGGTCAGGCATGGCTCAGTATCCTTGGGGCGGTTCGGGGCAATCATCGGGCGCGGCCTGTCCGTCAAACACCACTTCGCCGCAGCGGTTGATCTGGTGCCAGACATAGCCGCGCCCGTCCTCGGTGATGGCAACCACGCGGTCGACGCCGTAAATCACGTCACGCTGGCCCAGAAAGGCCAGCGCGCGGCCCTCTTCCAGCGCGCGGCCGATGGCCTGCGCATCGTAGCAATCAAACCATTTGGGCGCGGTCAGCGGCTCTGCCCGCTCGTAGATTTCATAGGTTTCGCTCAGCAGCGCATGGCTCATCGCGGTGGTGAAACAGGCGCGATAGCGGATCGGGCTGCTGTCGGCGTCAATGGCGGTGAAATCCTCGTAGAGCACCGACTCGGGGGCGCCCGTGACCAGAGAGGTCAAAAGCACGTCATTGCGGCCATCCGCCGCCACCTCTTCGTAGAAGTGATAGACTTGCAGGTAATACATCGCCGCCCCGGCCACCAATGCCGAAATCAAAATCGCCCCCGCCAGTATCTTGCCCATTATGCCACCTGCCCCCCGGCCTCTGTCTGCACGAAGGCATCGGCGCAGTGTTTGGCCAGCGCCCGCACCCGCCCGATATAGGCCTGCCGCTCGGTCACGGATATGACGCCGCGCGCGTCGAGCAGGTTGAAGAGATGCGACGCCTTGATGCACTGGTCATAGGCGGGATGCGCCATGATGATCCGCTTGCCGGTCTTGGGGTCCACAGCCTCTTGCGCGAGGATGGCCTGACATTCGGCCTCGGCCTCTTCAAAATGGCGCAAGAGCACATCCGTATTGGCCACGTCGAAATTCCAGCGGCTGTATTCTTCCTCGGTCTGGCGAAAGACATCGCCATATTTCAGCGCAATGGGGGCTGCGGGATCATTGAAGGGCATGTCCATCACATGATCAATGCCCAGCACATACATCGCCAGACGCTCAAGCCCATAGGTCAATTCGCCCGACACGGGCGCGCAGTCATGCCCGCCGACCTGCTGAAAATAAGTGAATTGCGACACTTCCATGCCGTCGCACCAGACCTCCCAGCCAAGGCCCCAAGCGCCCAGCGTGGGGCTCTCCCAGTCGTCCTCGACAAAGCGGATGTCATGCAGCGCCATGTCGATACCGATGGCACGCAAACTGCCAAGGTAGAGGTCCTGCATGTCGGGCGGGCTGGGTTTGATCAGCACCTGATACTGGTAATAATGCTGCAAACGGTTCGGGTTCTCGCCATAGCGCCCATCGGTGGGGCGGCGTGAGGGCTGCACATAGGCCGCAGCCCAGGGTTTCGAGCCCAAAGAGCGCAGCGTGGTGGCGGGGTGAAAGGTGCCGGCCCCCACTTCCATGTCATAGGGCTGCATCATGGCACAGCCCTGAGCGGCCCAATAGGCCTGAAGCCGCAGGATGATATCCTGAAAGCTGCGCGGTTTGTCGGTCCTGTCGCTCATGCCTGACCCCAATGCTGCCCCTGATTTGCCGCCTCTACCTAGGCCGGGGGCACGGCAGGGTCAATCGGGCGTTTCGCGCCCGCAGCACCCGCGCAAACCCCAAAGTTTTCGGGTGCATCGCCCGGCAATTTTGATAAAACGCCCAAAAGGTCTGAATGACTGTCATCAAAGACGATTTAGGGAAACTTATGGCGCGTTTTTTTCTGGGGTTCATTTTTGCGGTTTTCATGGCGCTGCCTGCGGCGCGCGCGCAAGAGGAGCCGGTTGTCTGGGTCCAGATCGAGGCCCAGCCCAGCCTGAATGCGGCGCAAGACGCTGCGCGCCGCTATGGCGCGACGCTGGCGGATGTGAACGGCTTTACGCTGGGACGCGGCTGGTATGCCATCGTGCTTGGACCCTACCGGCGCGACGAGGCAGAGCGTGTGCTTCAGGTCTACCGCGCCGAGGGCGTGATCGCGCGCGACAGCTATATTGCAAACAGCAGCGACTATCAGCAACAGTTCTGGCCCATCGGGACAAATATGCTCCAGCGCCCCGGTGCCCCTGCCGTGGCCGCCCCGGACAGCCCGCCGGTCGTGGCGGTTGAACCGGCCCCCCTGCCCACACCAGAACCCGCAGACGAGACCCCGCGCGAGGCCCGCGAGAGCGAGGGCCTGCTCGATCGCGCCGGCCGCACCGCCTTGCAGAAGGCGATGAAATGGGCCGGGGTTTATGACGGGGCCATCGACGCGGCCTTTGGCCAAGGCACCCGCGCCGCTATGGCGCGTTGGCAGACCCAGAACGGGCATGAGGCGACCGGTGTGCTGACCACCCGCCAGCGGGCGGAGTTGCTGCGCCAGTTCAATGCGGTGTTCGACGGGCTTGGCCTTGAGGTGGTGCGCGACAATGCCACTGGCATCGCCATGGAATTGCCCACCGCCATCGTGGATTTTGACCGCTACGAACCGCCATTCGCGCATTTCAACGCCACCGGCGACATTGATGCGCGCGTTCTCCTGATCAGTCAGACTGGCGACCGCACCACGCTGGCGGGGCTATACGACATCATGCAAAC
>JBLRXE010000093.1:0-8092 GCA_047920895.1 Roseovarius sp. | reverse complement strand
TCTCGCGGTAGGTGTTTTGCCCCGGCAGCCAGACCTCGATGTCATGGGTGCGGCGCGCGCCAAAGCCCATGTCGCCGGTGCACAGCACGATGGTGCGATAGGGCAGGCCAAGCCGCTCGAGAATTCCTTCGGCGCAGCCGGTCATGCGGTCCAATTCGGCGCGGCTGTCGTCGGGGTGGGTGATCGAGACCATTTCGACCTTTTCGAACTGATGCTGACGCAACATGCCCGCCGTGTCGCGCCCCGCGCTGCCTGCCTCGGAGCGGAAGCATTGGGTGTGCGCGACGTAGCGGCGCGGCAGGGAGGCGGCCTCGACGGTGTCGCCATGCACGATATTGGTGAGCGTCACCTCGGCGGTGGGCACCAGCCACCAGCCATTGGTAGTCTGGTAGCTGTCTTCGCCGAATTTCGGCAATTGCCCGGTGCCCAGCATCATCTCGGGGCGCACCAGCACGGGCGTCCATGTTTCTTGCAACCCGTTTTCCTCGATATGGGTGTCGAGCATGAATTGCGCGAGCGCGCGGTGCAGGCGGGCGATGCTGCCTGAAAGGACGACAAAGCGCGCGCCGGAGAGTTTGGCAGCGGTCTCGAAATCCATCCCCGGCTGAACACCGGTGATTTCGTAATGTTCCCGAGGCTGGAAATTGAGTGTCACGGGAGTGCCCCACCGGCGCAGCTCGACATTGCCGCTCTCATCCGCGCCATCTGGCACGTCGTCAAAGGGCAGGTTGGGCAGGGCGATCAGGAGGTCGGTGAGCTGCGCATCAAGCGCCTTGGCCTCGGCCTGCATCGCGGCCATTTCGTCCTTTTTGGCAGAGACCAGCGCGCGCAGCCGCTCGAATTCCGCCGCGTCGCCGCAGCCTTTGGCGGCGCCTGCCTCTTTGCTGGCGCGGTTCTGTTCGGCCTGCGCGGTTTCGGCCGCGCGGATGCGGGTGCGACGGGCCTCGTCGAGGGCCAGAATCTGGGGCGAGACCGGGTCCAGACCGCGCCGCGCAAGGGCTGCGTCAAAGGCATCGGGGGTCTCGCGGATGGCGCGGATATCGTGCATGGCGCTGGTCCTCAAAGCTGTCGGTGAATCGCTTGGGCGGCGTTATGCACCAGAAACCGGGGCTGCGCCATGCTTTCGCGCCTTGCAAATGCCCGGCCCCGCGCCTAGGTTCCCCGGCAATTCGCGGCCCTGTCCGCGTCACACATAGAGGATACCCCATGGAAGCCTTTGGCCAGTTCATCCCGCTTATTCTGATCTTTGTGATCATGTATTTCCTGCTGATCCGTCCGCAACAAAAGAAACTCAAGGAGCACAAGGCCATGGTTGGCGCCTTGCGCCGGGGCGATCAGGTGGTGACGCAAGGCGGGTTGATCGGCAAGGTGTCCAAGGTCAAGGATGACAGCGAGATCGAGGTGGAGCTGGCCGAAGGCGTCAAGGTGCGCGTGGTGCGTGCCACCATCGCGCAGGTCCTGTCCAAGACCGAGCCCGCCGAGGGCTGAGCCCCGGAACCCTGCGACAACGCACTGAAAGGGCAGGAAAATGCTGCAAATCGACCTGTGGAAACGCCTCTGTATCTGGGGGGTCGTGGCGCTAGGTCTGGTGCTGGCCCTGCCCAATGGGTTTTACGGAAAGGTCGAGCGGCACAACGATGCTGCTGCGGCTGTGGAGTTGGGCGTTGATCCCGCCTCGGTGGCCGGGGATCTGGCGCTCTGGCCTGCTTGGATGCCGTCCAGCCTTGTCAATCTGGGCCTTGATCTGCGCGGGGGCGCGCATTTGCTGGCCGAGGTCAAGGTTGCGGATGTCTATCAGGCGCGGGTCGAGGGCATGTGGCCCGAGGTGCGCGATCTGTTGCGCGCGGAGCGGGATCGTGTGGGTCCGATCCGCCTGCAACCGACCGAGGCGCCGGAATTGCGGGTGCGTTTGGTCGAGCGGCCCGAGATGGCGGGGGAAGCGGCTGCGCTTGTGCGCGGGTTGGCACGACCGGTCACGGATGTGCTGACCGGCATCGGCGGCAGCGACATCGACGTGACCGCCGACGGGGCCGATATCATCATCCGGCTGAGCGAGGCCGAACAACGCGCCACCGATGACCGCACCGTGCGGCAATCGCTGGAAATCATTCGCCGCCGGATCGACGAAGTGGGCACGCGAGAGCCCACGATCCAGCGGCAGGGGGCGGACCGTATTCTGATTCAGGTGCCGGGCATTGGCAGCGCCGCCGAGTTGAAGGCACTGATCGGCACCACGGCGCAACTGACCTTTCAGCCGGTTGTGAGCCGCGCCGCGAGTGCCGATGCGCCGGCGGGGGCGGGCAATGAGGTGTTGCCGTCTATGGATGAGGCGGGTGTCTACTACATTCTGGAGCGCGCGCCGGTCGTGACCGGCGAGGAACTGGTGGACGCGCAGCCCGATTTCGATCAGAACGGTCGCCCGGCGGTGTCGTTCCGGTTCAACCCGACAGGCGCGCGCAAATTCGGCGATTATACGGCGGTGAATATCGGCAATCCCTTTGCCATCGTGCTGGATGGCGAGGTGATCAGCGCGCCGGTGATCCAGAGCCATATTCCCGGCGGATCGGGCATCATCACCGGCAATTTCAATGTCGAGGACAGCACCAATCTGGCGGTGCTGCTGCGCGCGGGCGCGCTGCCTGCGGGGCTTGAGTTTCTGGAAGAGCGGACGGTCGGGCCGGAACTGGGCGCAGACAGTATCGAGGCGGGCAAGGTGGCCAGTCTCGTGGCCTTTGCTCTGGTGCTGGTATACATGGTGCTGAGCTACGGCATCTTTGGCATTTTTGCGAATATCGCGTTGATCGTGAATGTTGGCCTGATCTTTGGCCTGCTCAGCCTGATCGGGGCCACGCTGACATTGCCAGGGATTGCCGGGATCGTGCTGACCATCGGGATGGCGGTGGATGCCAATGTGCTGGTGTTCGAGCGTATCCGCGAAGAAATGAAATCGGCCAAGGGTGCGGCGCGCGCGATCGAGTTGGGCTATGAAAAGGCGATGAGCGCCATTGTGGACGCCAATATCACCACCTTCATGACAGCCCTCATTCTCTATGTGATGGGCTCGGGCCCGGTGCGCGGCTTTGCCATTACGTTGGGGTTGGGGATCGTGACTTCGGTCTTTACCGCGCTCTTCGTGACGCGGCTGATCACGATCATGTGGTTCGAGCGCAAGCGGCCCAAGACGGTTTTGAGCGGGCGGGGTTTCAGGCTTGTGCCGGAAATCACCTCTTGGGATTTCTTTGGCCGGTGGAAGCTGTGGTTGGGGATTTCCGGGGTGATGATTGTGGTCGCGCTTGGGTCTTTTGCCATGCAGGGGCTGAATTTCGGTATTGATTTCAAGGGTGGAACCACGATCCGCACACAGAGCGCCGAGCCGGTCAATATTGGCGCCTATCGCGGCGCGATCACTGATCTGGGGCTGGGGGATGTGAGTATCACAGAGGTGTTCGACCCGACCTTCGGGCCTGAGCAGAATGTCGCCATGCTGCGAATCCAGGCGCAGGACGACACCGAGAGCATGTCGCCCGAGGTGATCCTGGCGGTCGAGGCCGCGTTGCAGCAGGCGGTGCCGGACATACAGTTCACATCCGTAGAAAGTGTCGGACCCAAGGTCTCGGCCGAGTTGATCAAGACGGCTGTTCTGGCTGTTGTGCTCGCCATCGGGGCGGTTCTGGTTTACATCTGGATGCGGTTCGAGTGGCAATTCGCGGTGGGGGCGGTGATCGCGTTGGTGCATGATGTCGCGCTGACGGTGGGGATCTTCTCCGAGTTGCAGATTCAGTTCGACCTGGCCATCATAGCGGCGCTGCTGACGCTTGTGGGCTATTCGCTGAACGATACGGTCGTGGTCTTTGATCGGGTGCGGGAGAACCTGCGCAAATACAAGCAAAGACCGTTGCGCGAGGTGCTGAACCTGTCAATCAACGAGACGCTGAGCCGCACGATGATGACCTCTGTCACGACGCTTATGGCGCTTTTGGCGCTTTATATCCTTGGCGGCGACGTGATTCGGGGCTTTGTCTTTGCGATGATCTGGGGGGTCATCGTGGGCACCTATTCGTCGATCTTCGTGGCAAGCACCGCGTTGATGTGGCTGGGGGTCAAACGGGACTGGTCCAAGCCGGATGCCAACGCGGGCACGCAATTCGCCAATATAGATGCCTGAGGCGCTGAGCGCGGTCTGGGCCACGCCCGGACTGCTCTGGTTGTTGCTCACGATCGGTCTGGCCGGGATCGTGCGGGGCTTTACCGGCTTTGGTACGGCGCTGATTTTCGTGCCGGTTGCGGGGATATTCCTGCCGCCGGCGATCATCGTCGGGGTGATCACGCTGACGGGTATTGTCAGCACCTCGGCGCTCTTGCCCAGGGCCTGGTCGCAGGCGGATCGGCGCGAAGTGGGGCTGTTGGCTGTCGCCGCGCTTGTGACCGTGCCGCTGGGGCTATGGCTCCTGGCGCGGCTCGATCCGGTCAGCATCCGCTGGGTGGTGGCCGCGGTGGGGGTGCTTACGCTGGTGGCGCTGATTACGGGGTGGCGGTTCTCCGGGCAGGTGGGGCGCGGGATGCTGCTGGCTATCGGTGCCCTTGCCGGGGTGATCGGCGGGCTGACAGGGCTGACCGGCCCGGTTGTGATCCTCTTTTACCTTGCGGGACAATCGGCAGCGCAATCGGTCCGGGCCAACACGATCCTGTTTCTGGCGGCGCTGGATGTGGTGATCGTGGTCAATCTGCTGTTGCGGGGCGTGATCAACGGGCAGATTTTCCTTTTGGCTCTGACACTTGCGGTGCCCTATTTCATGACCTCGCTGATCGGACAATCGCTCTTTGACCCGCGACACGAGCGGCTCTATCGTTGGGCGGCCTATACGGTGATCGGCCTTGCGGTGGTGAGCGGGTTGCCGATCTGGAGACAGGAAGGATAAGCGATGCGCATGACGGAAATCAGCTTTGACGGGGCGACGCCGATTGACGGCTACGGTCCGGGATTTTTTCGGGTCGCGGGGCAGGTGATGGAGGGGGCCATCCTCGTCACGCCCAAGGGCGCGCGCAGTTGGGGCGGTTATAAGGATGCGGTGCCCCTTGTTGCTCTCGTGGCCGAGGTCGATGTGGTCTTTATCGGAACGGGTTCTGAAATAGCACATATTCCCAGTGAGTTGCGAGCCGAACTTGAAGCGGCTGGATTGGGTGTTGAGAGCATGAACTCGCCCGCTGCCTGCCGCACCTATAACGTGCTCTTGTCTGAAGGGCGCAGGGTCGCGGCGGCGGTGCTGCCGGTGTGACGATCCGCGCGCCGATGGCGCTTTTCGACGGTCTCGCATTGGGTTAAGCAAAGCGCATGATGCTGGAAGTCTCTGATCTGACAATCGCACGCGGCGGGATTCCCGTGTTGGAGGGGGTGGGTTTCATGCTTGCCCCCGGTCGGGCGCTTGTGGTGCGGGGGCCGAACGGAATTGGCAAAACCACGCTCTTGCGGACGGTTGCTGGGCTGCAACCCCCCGTCTCGGGACGTATCAAGGCGCCGCCCGAGAGCCTTGTCTACGCCGGTCATTCGGACGGGATCAAGGCCACGCTGACGGTCACTGAGAACTTGAAGTTTTGGGCGGAAGTCTTTGGTAAAAATGACTATTCCGGGGCTATTGAGGCGTTCAATCTTGGCCCGCTCGCCTCGCGTCCGGCAGGCGCACTCTCGGCCGGGCAAAAGCGGCGACTGGGATTGGCGCGGCTCTTGGTGACAGGGCGGGCAATCTGGGTGCTGGATGAGCCGACCGTATCCTTGGATACGCAGGCCGTGGCAATGTTCGTGCGGGCCGTTCGGCGGCATCTGGCGGCAGGGGGCATGGCGCTGATGGCCACGCATATCGACCTCGGGCTGGATGAGGCGCAGGTGCTCGATGTTGGAGGATACAAGGCCAAGCCATTGATGGAAAACGATTTTGATGGGGCTTTTCTGTGATCTCCCTGTTGCTCCGAGATATTCGGCTGGCGATGCGCGCGGGCGGAGGCTTTGGTCTGGGGCTGTCGTTTTTCCTGATCGTCGTGGTGCTGGTGCCCTTTGGGGTCGGGCCGCAAAGCGCGCTCTTGACGGTGATCGCACCGGGCATCCTGTGGCTGGGGGCGCTCTTGGCCTGTTTGTTGTCGCTCGACCGCATTTTGGCGCTGGATTGGGAGGATGGCAGCCTGGACCTGCTGGCCACCTCGCCCTTGCCGATGGAGGGGATCGTCAGCGTCAAGGCGCTGGCGCATTGGCTGACCACGGGCCTGCCGTTGGTGGCCGCGGCGCCGGTGCTGGGCCTGCTGCTCAACCTCTCAGAAGCGGGCTATAAGTGGTTGATTATATCCCTTTTTCTGGGAACGCCGGCACTCAGCGTGATCGGCACATTCGGGGCGGCGCTGACCGTGGGATTAAAGCGCGGCGGACTGTTGCTCAGCCTGCTTGTGCTGCCGCTCTATGTGCCTACATTGATTTTTGGGGCCGAGGTGGCGCGGCGCGGGGCGGAAGGGTTTGATGTGACGACCCCGCTCTTGATGCTGGCGGGGATCACCTGCGGCACCATTGCGCTTTTGCCTTTTGCCTCGGCTGCGGTATTGAGGGTGAACCTGAGCTGATGACACGGGAAACGCGATGAACCTGAATACACTCTGGGAATATGCCAATCCCAAGAAATTCATCCAGACCACGGACCGGCTCTTGCCCTGGTTCGCGGGGCTGGCGGCGGTGACGTTGGTGGGGGGGATGATCTGGGGCTTCTTCTTCACACCGGAGGATTACCGCCAGGGATCGACGGTAAAAATCATTTATTTACATGTGCCTAGTGCGCTCATGGCGATCAATGCCTGGTTGATGATGCTGGTCACATCGCTGATCTGGATCGTACGGCGGCATCATGTGAGCGCGCTGGCGGCGCGGGCGGCGGCGCCGGTGGGGATGGTAATGACGCTGATTGCGCTTGTTACCGGGGCGATCTGGGGCCAGCCGATGTGGGGCACCTGGTGGGCCTGGGATCCGCGGTTGACCAGCTTTCTCATCCTTTTTCTGTTTTATCTCGGATACATGGCCCTGTGGGAAGCCATCGAGAATGACGACACGGCGGCGGATCTGACCAGCATCCTGTGCCTTGTTGGATCGGTTTTTGCCTTGCTCAGCCGCTATGCGGTCAATTTCTGGAACCAAGGGCTGCATCAGGGGGCGTCGCTCAGCCTCGACAAGAAGGAGAATGTGGCGGATGTATTCTGGTATCCGCTGTTGGTCTGCATGGCAGGATTTATTTTTCTTTTCATAGCCTTGGTGCTGATGCGGACGCGCACGGAAATCCGCGCGCGGCGGATGCGCGCACTCTTGGCACGCGAGAGGATGGGGGCATGATGCCGGATCTGGGGAAATATGCCGAGGCTGTTTTGTCGTCTTATGCGGTGTCGATCCTGCTGATCGCGGTGCTGATCGCTGTCTCTGTGCAGCGCTCGAACCGCGTGAAGAAGGAACTGCAAGAGTTTGAAAAAAAGGTGAAATCAAATGGCTAAACTTTCCCCGATGATGGTGCTGCCGCTGGTGATCTTTGCCGGTTTTGCCGGTCTGGCCTTTGTCGGTTTGCAGCGCGACAACCCCAATGAGCTGCCGTCGGCGCTGGCGGGCAAGGCGGCACCGGCGGTGGTGGTGACGCCGCTTGGTGGGGGAAAAACGTTTGATGACAGTGATTTGCGCGACGGAACTGTTAAACTGGTGAACTATTGGGCGAGCTGGTGCGCGCCCTGTCGGGTGGAGCATCCCAACCTCGAGAAACTGGCCAAGGATGGCATTACGATTTACGGCGTGAATTACAAAGATAAGGCCGATAACGCCTTGAATTTCCTGAAAGAATTGGGAAACCCCTATGCCGCCATGGGCGCGGATGAAAATGGGCGGATGGCGCTCAATTGGGGCGTTTATGGCGTGCCTGAGACCTATGTCATTGATGGCAAAGGCAATATCGTATTGCGCTTTGCCGGGCCGATCACCGAGCGGGTGATGCAGAGCACGATCCTGCCTGCGATCGAGGCCGCGCGCTAGTGTTCTGAGTCTGACGCATCTTACCGGTTCCCTCGGATTTCATCGAGTTTG
>JBLRXE010000092.1:0-8166 GCA_047920895.1 Roseovarius sp. | reverse complement strand
GGCACTGCGAGGGCGATCATATCCTGCATGAATTCCTCGTGGTCGAGCGAATAGCCCTGTTCGCGCACACGCTGGATTTCCGCCAAGAGCGCGTCGGGATCGGTCAGGGTGTTCGGCGTGCGGGCAACAAGATCGGTGGTCGAGAGGTAGCGCACGAGGTGGCTGCGCGCCAGCGTGCTGAGATACATCTTGCCGCTGGCGGTGCAATAGAACGGCACCCGCGTGCCGATGGGCAACTGGATGCGCAGCGGCCATTGTGTCTCGACACGTTCGAGATAGATCATCGCATCCCGGTCCGGCAAGGTGATGTTGCAGGTCTCTCCGATCTCATGGCTCAGCCGTTGCAGGATCGCCTGACGCGCGGTGCGGATCCGCAGCGAGGACAGAACCCCCCCCGCCATGGTGCGCAGACGTGGCCCCGGCGCATAGCTGCGCCCGTCCAGATCGCGTTGCAGGAACCCTTCCTCCTCCAGCGTGGCAAAGAGGCGGTGGATGGTCGGCTTGGGCAGAGCGAGCGTGGTGTTGATCTCGGTCGGTGTGACCGGCACGCCCACGCGGGCGATTTCCTCAAGCACGAGCAGAAGCCGCAAATTGGTGGGGATCGTCCCTGCGCCTTCGCCATCCATGGTCAGCCCTTTCTTAGCGTTGCGGAAGCAGCACCGTCGAGAGCGCAGGCACCAGAGCCACAAGCACCCAGACCGACAACAGCGCCACGAGATAGGGCACTATGTAGCGCAAGAGCTTGAAATAGGGAACGCCCGTCACCCCCGAGGCCACATAGAGGTTGAGACCGTAGGGCGGCGTGACAAATCCGATCGAGGCCCCGACAAGAAAGATCACCGCGAATTGCACCGGCTCGATCCCGACGGAATGGGCGATAGGCGCCAGAATGGGAGCAAGGATGATCGTGACCGGCAGGCTTTCCAGCACCATGCCGCAGACAAAGACAATCGCCATCGCGGTGAACAGCACTGCGTAATACCCCCCCATCGAGGTCACGAAATTGCCGATGATTTCCTGCGCGCCCAGAACCGACAGGATCTGTTGCATCACCACCGACACGGCGATCAGCGGTGCAAGGATGCCTGTAATCTGCGCTGAGCGCATGGTGATCGACGGGAGTTCCAGCGGGCTGAACCCTTCGACCACCAACATTTCCGAAATGCGCTTTTCGCTCACGTCGCGCCCCTTGGCCCCGCCCATGAGGCGATAGAGCGGCAAGCTGAGAAATCCCACGATGACACAGAATCCCACGGTCACGCCCGCCGCCTCGGTGGGAGAGAATTTGCCCGTATAAATGCCCCAGAGCACCAGACCGATGGCAAAGAACCCCAGCCATGCGCCAATGGCGGTCTTGAACACGCGCAGCGGGCTGAGCGGGATGAGGAACCCCCAGCCGTTGCGCCAGCAGATCAGAAAGGCCGCCAGCATCATCGCCAACACCATCAGCGCGCCGGGAATGATGCCCGCGACGAACAGCTCTGAAATCGGCAGATTGAGCAAGAAGCCATAGACGATAAAGATGATCGAGGGCGGGATGATGATGCCCACGGTGCCGCCCGCCGCCGCCGTCGCCGCAGAAAAGCGCGCGTCATAGCCGCCCTTGACCATCTCGGGATGCAACATGGAGCCGATGGTCGCGGTGGTGGCCGAGTTGGAGCCGGAGATCGCCGCAAAGAGCCCGCAAGCCCCAAGCGCCGCCATCGCCAGCCCGCCGCGTATCCAGCCCAGACAGGCATAGGCGAAATCGCTCAGGCGTCGGGCAATGCCCGAGCGGTTGATCAGGTCGCCGGTGAGGATGAAGAGCGGCATCGCCAAAAGCGCAAAGCCGTCGGTGAACACATCACCCAACGCCCCGCCGATATTCTGGAGCGGCATGCCAAGCACAAAGGAGACACCGATCACCCAGTAACCGATGACCAGAAACACCGGCACGCCCAGCATGAAGAGGAATGTCACCCCGATGGAAATGGCGGTGATGAGGGTCGGGTCGGTCATGTCAGTCGCCTCCGATCACGGCTTGGGTGATCAGCGTGTCACCGCTGCGGAAATTGGCAATATCGGTCAGGGCGTTCTCGATCACCCGCGCCACCAGCGTGGTAAAGGCCAGAGGCAGGGACAGCAGGAACCACCATTGCATGACATTGTCGGTGCCCAGCATGATCTGGAAATTCGCGGCGGAATTGATCGCCACCTTGGTGGCGGTCACGACAACGACCCAGGAAAACCCGATCCAGAGTGCGGCGTCGAGCATCAGGCACCCCATCTGCCCGGCGCGCGGCATGGCGCTGCGGAATTCGGCAAAGGCCAGATGGGTGCGCAGCTTGACGTTATAGCTGCACCCGAACCAGGTCATGATGAGAAAGAGAAAGGGCGGCAGGGTGGTGGACCATGGCACCTGTTGCGACAGCACGAAACGGCGGAACACTTCGACAAAGATGATGCCGCCAATGGCCAGATATGAGACGACCATGATCGTCTTTTCCAGATTGCGCTCGGTCCAGGGACTGAGACGATAGAGCAGCAGGATCATCAGGGACAGGGCCAGCATCGCGGCCAGACCGAGCGGCCAGGCCGCCGGTTCGTTCATTGACTGACTCAATATCCAGGAATCACCTGTCATGAGGGCGCTCAGGATTTCGCCTGTGCCCTGAAACCAGCCGGTCATGCCCATTCCTCCCTTTGGGTTGCCGTATATCCGTGCCGCACGTCTCGGCGGCTTGGGGTATCGGGCCGCGCGCGCGGCGCGACCCGGTCAGAGAGCGGCGCGTCAGGCCGACCGCCACCAGCGGCGCGGCTCGACATTCTCGGGCAGGGTATCGGCCGGGATTTCCCGCGCGACGGCGTGGATTTCCTGATAGGTGTCGATGCCGCCCGCCCAGTTGTTGAGCCGCTCGCGCCATTGCGCCCAAGGCTCTGGATTGAACTCGGGCGAGCACATTTCCTCGGCCATCCTGATCTGATCATCGGCCAGAAACGCCGGGCGCACGTTGTTCTGGGCAAAGATGGTGCCAGGCAGTTGCGGGTCAGAGAAACCGACGGTCTTGACCAGCGCCGCCTCATTGGCCGCCTGCACATGGACCTGCGCCAGATAGGCCGATTCCATGATCGCATCCTGCAAATGCCCCTCCATCGCATCGAACACCTTGACCGACATCGAGGTATGTTCGGTGCCGCAGAAGAACTTGAGGTCAACCGATTGGCTGACGACCGGCGCCATATTGGCATAGGCCACGGCCGAAGCCCAGGTTTCGGCCCCGTCGATCAGGCCCTGTTTGAGCCCGTCCAGCGTTTCCTCCCAGGCCACCGGCACCGGGTTGAGATTGAGCAACTGCATGGCAATGCGCCCAAGCTGCGTGCCGGTCACGCGGTTCTTGGTGCCGAACAGCTCTTCGAGTCTGGTCACGGTCGGCTTGCCCGCAAAGGACTGCCCCATCTGGAGACCGCGCAATTCGCAATGCGAGAACAGGAATTTCAGCCCATGCCGTTTTTCCAGCGGTTCACGCAGAATCTTCTGCGAGGCGGGGCTATAGAGGAAGTGATACTGCGCCGCGCGGCTGGGGAACATATAGGCATAATCGAGCACGTTGAGATAGGGCGCGCCCCCGGCCGAATTCTGCGTTGAGGCGGCATACATGTCCACCACGCCCAATTGCGTCTTTTCCACACAGTTGAGCTGACCACAGATCTGGTTGTCGCCGATGAATTCCACACGGATCTCGCCGTCGGTCCGCTCCTCGAGATCGCGGGCGAATTCCAGAACCCCGGCGCGCTCGATCAGCAGGTTGCGCGCATTGAAGCCTGCGGCGCCCAGTTTCAACGTATGCCTGGGCTCTTTGCCAAAGCGTTTTTCATAGGTGCTCTCGGCGGCCCGCGCCAGCGACGGCAGCGAGACCGCGCCCGTCAGCGCGCCCGCACCCAAGACGACGGATGACAGGCCGAATTGACCTGACAGGCGGAACAGGTCCCGGCGGGAAATTCCGCTCAGGGCTTTCGATACGTTCATGGTTTCCTCCCTATTTTGCAATATTGATACTTGTAGTCTCAATACTGATCGAATTATCCTTAATCTGGCAAGGATAATTTTTCCGCGCGTCAGGATTGACCAAGGAGGCCCGGAATGTCAGAAATTTCAGCGGATTATGTGATCGTCGGCGCGGGCTCGGCCGGATGCGTGCTGGCGAATCGCCTCTCGGCGGACCCCACGATCAAGGTTGTTCTGCTCGAGGCTGGCGGGCGCGACTGGAACCCGTGGATCCATATTCCGGTGGGCTATTTCAAGACCATGCACAATCCGGCGGTGGATTGGTGCTATCGCACGGAACCCGATCCGGGGCTGAATGGCCGCGCTCTCGACTGGCCGCGCGGCAAGGTGCTGGGCGGCTCGTCCTCGCTCAACGGGTTGCTCTATGTGCGCGGCCAGCCACAGGATTACGACCGTTGGGCGCAGATGGGCAATCCGGGCTGGGGGTGGGAGGATGTGCTGCCGCTCTTCAAGCGGTCCGAACATCAGGAACGCGGCGCCGATGACCATCACGGCGATCAGGGCACGCTCTGGGTCTCGGACATGCGCCTCAAACGACCCATTTGCGACGCCTGGGTCGCGGCAGCGCAAGAGGCGGGTTATCCGTTCAACCCCGACTACAACGGCGCCACGCAAGAGGGCGTGGGATATTTTCAGCTCACCACACGCAACGGGCGGCGCTGCTCTGCTGCCGTGGCCTTTCTGAACCCGGCGCGCAAACGGCCGAACCTGACCATCATCACCCATGCACAGGCCAACCACGTCATCCTTGAGGGGCGGCGCGCCACCGGCGTGGCTTACCGCGACCGGGCGGGGCTGGATCAGGTGGTCCGGGCCGGGCGCGAGGTGATCCTGTCCTCGGGTGCCATCGGCTCGCCACAGATCTTGATGCTATCGGGGATCGGCGAAGCGGCGCATTTGCAAGAGCACGGCATCGCGGTGCGTCACGACTTGCGCGCCGTGGGCCGCCATATGCAGGACCATCTACAGGCGCGGCTGGTGTTCAAGTGCCATGACCCCACGATGAACGACGAGGTGCGCAGCCTGACCAATCAGGCGTGGATCGCGCTGAAATACGCGCTCTCTCGTTCGGGTCCCATGGCCATGGCCGCCAGCCTTGCGACGGGTTTCATGCGCACGGGCGAGCATGTCGAGACGCCCGATGTCCAATTCCATGTGCAGCCCTGGTCCGCCGACAGCCCCGGCGAGGGCGTGCATCGCTTTTCAGCCTTTACCATGTCGGTCTGTCAATTGCGCCCCGAGAGCCGGGGGAAAATCCGGCTCGCCTCGGCCGACCCGCGGCGCTATCCGAAGATCATCCCCAATTACCTCTCGACCGAAACCGACTGCCGGACCATCGTCGAGGGCATCAAGATCGCCCGCCGAATCGCCCGTTGCACGCCTCTGAACAGCAAGATTTCCGAAGAGTTCCGCCCGGACCGCACACTCGATCTGGAGGATTACGAGGGCACGCTCGACTGGGCGCGGCGCTATTCCACGACGATCTATCACCCGACAGGCACCTGCAAGATGGGACAGGGGCCGGAAACGGTGGTCGATGCCCGGCTCCGGGTGCATGGTATCACCGGGCTACGGGTGGCGGATTGCTCGATCATGCCCGAGATCGTCTCGGGCAATACCAACGCCCCCGCGATCATGATCGGCGAGAAAGCCTCTGACATGATCCTTGAGGACCGCATGGCGGGCTGAGCGTGGCGCAGCCCGTTCTGGTCGGATCGCCATGACTGTCCGAAGGGTCACTTCTTGGCGCGTTTACCGCCAAATATCCGCGTCACGACGACAAAGAAGAGCGGCACGAAGACCACACCCAGAACGGTCCCCGAGATCGTCCCGCTCAGCACGCCGGACCCGATGGCATTGCGCCCGCCGGACCCCGCGCCGGAACTAAGCACCAGCGGCAGAACGCCCAGGGAAAAGGCCATGGAGGTCATGATGATGGGCCGGAACCTCTGGCGCGCGGCCTCGGTCACGGCCTCCAGAATGCCCTCGCCCGCCTCGTATCGGTCGCGGGCAAACTCGACGATCAGGATCGCGTTCTTGCCAGTCAGGCCGACCACCGTCAACAAGCCCACCTGAAAGAACACGCCGTTCTCAAAGCCGCCGAACCATGCGCCCATGAGCGCGCCGACGATACCGATGGGCATGGCCAGCATCACCGCGAACGGAATCGACCAGCTTTCGTAAAGCGCCGCCAGCGACAGGAACACCGCCGCCAGCGAGAGCGCATAGAGCAGCGGCGCCTGATTGCCCGATTCGCGTTCCTCGAGTGACAGCCCCGTCCAGGCCAGTTCATACCCTTGCCCGAGTTGCGCAACGAGACGCTCCATCTCGGCCATCGCCTCGCCAGTCGAGACGCCGGGGGCGGGCGTGCCCTGCAATTGCACCGACGGGATGCCGTTATAGCGGTAAAGGCCCTGTGCGCCGTAATTCCACCGGCCTTCGGTGAAATTGGAGAACGGCACCAGCCCGCCGCTGGCGTTGCGCACCCGCCATTTCTCGATATCGGTGGGCTGTGCCCGCGCGTCGGCCTCGCCCTGCACATAAACCCGCTTGATCCGGCCCTGATCGAGGAAATCGTTCACATAGGTCCCGGCCCAGGCGATTTGCAGCAATTGCCCTACATCGGTCGGGGTAAGCCCCATGGCCCCCGCCTTGCGCCAGTCGATATCGAGGTTGAACTGCGCCGCATCCTCCAGCCCGTTGGGCCGGGCCGAGGCGATGAGATCGCTTTGCGCGGCCATGCCCAGAAGCTGATTGCGCGCCGCCATCAGATCGGCATGGCTCTGCCCGGCGCGCGCTTGCAGATGGAAATCAAACCCCGAGACATTGCCCAGCTCGATTACCGAGGGCGGCACGACGGGAAACACCATCGCATCACGGATCTGGCTGAAGGCGCCAAAGGCACGGCCCGCCAGCGCCTGCACGCTTTGATCGGGACGCGGGCGCTCGTCCCAGTCCTTGAGCTGGACAAAGGCCAGGCCCATGTTCTGACCGCTGCCCGAAAAGCTGAACCCGACGACGCCGAACATGGAATTCACCACATCGGTTTCCTGCGTGAGGTAATAGTCCTCGACCTGCTTGACCACCTCCAGCGTGCGCTCGGCGCTCGACCCGGTCGGCGTCTGGATGAGGGTAAAGAGAATACCCTGATCCTCTTCGGGCAGGAACCCGGTGGGCGTGCGCAGGAACATCAGCGCCATGCCCAAGGCAAGCGCCAGATAGACCACCAAGACCCGCACCGGGCGGCGCACCGACCAGCCCACCGTGCCACCATAGCCATTGGTGAGCTTGCCAAAGCCGGTGTTGAACCATGCAAACGGTCCCCGCGCCGGGGCATGGCCCTTGGGCTTGAGCAAGGACGCGCACAGTGCCGGCGTCAGCGTGATCGCCACCACCACCGACAGCGCCATGGCCGAGACGATTGTGATCGCGAATTGCTGATAGATCACGCCGGTGGAGCCGGGGAAGAACGCCATCGGCACGAACACCGCCGAGAGCACCATCGCGATGCCCACCAGCGCGCCGGTGATCTGGCCCATGGATTTATGCGTGGCCTCGCGCGGGCCAAGGCCCTCTTCCTCCATGATCCGCTCGACGTTTTCAACGACCACGATGGCGTCATCGACCAAGAGGCCGATCGCCAGAACCATCGCCAGCATGGTCAGCGTGTTGATCGAGAACCCCGCCGCCGCCAGCACGCCAAAGGTGCCCAACAGGACGATCGGCACCGCCAGTGTGGGAATGAGCGTGGCGCGCAGGTTCTGCAAGAAGAGGAACATCACGAGGAACACGAGGCCGATGGCCTCGAACAAGGTCTTGACCACCTCCTTGATCGAAATCTCCACAAAGGGCGTGGTGTCATAGGGGATCACATAATCGACACCTTCGGGAAAGAACCGGGCAAACTCGGCCATCCGTTCCTTGACCGCGCGCGCGGTGTCGAGCGCATTGGCCCCGGGTGCCAGCGTGATCGCCAAGCCCGCCGCCGGGTCGGTGTTGAACCGCGCTGTCGTGGCATAGTTTTCCGCCCCGATCTCGACCCGCGCCACATCGTCAAGCAACACCAGACCGCCGTCGGTCTCTGCCCGCAGCACGATCTGGCGGAAATCCTCGGGCGTGCT
>JBLRXE010000091.1:0-8177 GCA_047920895.1 Roseovarius sp. | reverse complement strand
GGCCTAAGCGCCTGCCTGCGCCCGCAACCAATCGGCCATTTCCCCGGCATCGCTCAGGCGTTGCGCAAGGCGGATGATCCGTTGCCCGACGTCTTCGGGCTGCCACGCAATCTCGACCCCGTTCAGATCAAGACAGACGTCCATCGCCTGATGCGCCGTGCGCTTGTTGCCATCGTTGAAGCAGTGCCCCTGCGAGATCGCCTCGGCATAGCTGGCCGCAAGATCAAAGACGTCTTCGATCATCCCGTAAAGAATACGATTGTCGACGCGCGCTAAGGCCCCTTCGAGCGATTTGTCGCGCGCACGCCCCGGCAGTTCACCGGGGTTGAGAACCGCATCGTGAATCGCCTCGACAAGCTCGACCGAGAGAAGCAGAAAGCTCATTTGTCCTTGAGATACTCAAGCACTGGCTGGTTCTCGGCTCTCCGCTTGCGCAGGGAGGCCATAACCTCGTCCATCGTCGCATATCGCGGCTCTTGTTGCAGCGTGGCTTCTTCGGGCACGAGATAGCCGATGCATTTGGAGTTCTTCATGATCGCCACCGGCTTGCCGCCTGCCGCGTCGAGCACCTTTTGCGGTTCGCGCAGTTCGGTCATGGTGCAGATCTGATTGGTCAAGAGGCGTTTCATGGGGTGATCCTTTGAATGTGCATTTCAATATACACTTCAATGACCATTATTTCAACCTCTGCCGCAAACGGCGCGCGCAGCCAAGAAGGGCGGCAGTATCGTCGGTGATCAGATGGATCGGCATCTCCTCCATGATGGGCCGATAAGGGCCTTTGGCGGTGAAACTCCCCCGAAACTCAGGCGAATTGAGCATCGACGCCATCGCACGCGCCAGCCCGCCGATCAGGAACACGCCCCCGGTTGCCATATGGGTAAGCGCCAGATTGCCCATGACAGCGCCCAGAATTTCAAGGAAAAGGTTGAGGGTCTCGCTGCACTCCGCCTCCCCCTGTGCCGCCTGCCCAAGGATTTCCGGCGCGAAGAGGGTCACGCCGCACCGCAGACGGTGCAGACGCATGAGGCCAGATCCGGACAAGAGCGCCTCATAGGGCCGATGCGGCACCTCGGTGCCCAAGACCGAAATCACCGCGTTGGCCGCATCGCCCAGATACGGCAGGCCGGAATGACCGGCCTCGGCAGGAGGCACCAACAGGTCGGCCCCAACCCGGTGCACCACAGCGATATTGCTGCCGGTGCCCAGCCCCATCACCATGCGCGGGCCGTCGAGGTCCTGATGCCCGGCAAAGATGGGCGTCACACTCTGCGGATCGAGATCGTCAAGCGCATAGCCCTGCGCCTGAAGGTCATTGATCAGATGCACCTCTGCGGCACCCGTGGCGCGGGCAATCTCGGCCCCGTCGATGAACCAGTCGAGATTGGTCAGTTGCGCCGTGCCCGCCCGCACCGGCCCTGCCACGCCCGCAGCGACCCCATGTGGCCCTCTGCCCTGCGCCGCGAGATATTGCGTGAGCATCGGGATGAAACCGGAGAACTCGGCGTTGAGAAAGCGCCGCGCGCTGCCCGGTTTGAGCCCCGCGCCCGAGGTCAGCGCCAACCGTGTATGGCTCGCGCCTACATCGGCGACGAGCCCCTCAGCCATCGCGCCAACGCGCCACCGTCGCCCGCGCTGTCTGTGCCAGCATCACCACGTCGATACCCACCGCCAGAAACTGCGCGCCCCAATCGGCATAGCGTTGCGCTGTGGCGTGATCGAGCGCGAGGATACCCGCAGCCTTGGGCGAGGCGGCGATCAGGGCCAAGGCACCGCGAATGACCTCTTGCACCTCGGGCGCGTGGCTATCGCCGACAAAGCCCATATCAACCGCCAGATCCGAGGGGCCGATAAAGACACCGTCCACCCCCTCGACCGCGAGAATATCCTCGAGCGCCTCAATCCCTGCCATACTCTCGACCTGCACGATCAGGCAGATTTGCGCATTGGCGGTGGTGATATAGTCCTTGATCCGAGAGAAATCTGACGCCCGCGCCAGAGCAGCGCCCGATCCGCGAATCCCCTCAGGCGGATAGCGTGTGGCGCGCACGAGGGCGCGGGCCTGTTCCGCGCTCTCAACCATCGGGATAATCAGGCTCTGCGCGCCCGCGTCCAGCACCTGCTTGATTGCCCAAGCCTCGCCCATGGGCAGGCGCACCACCGGCAGGCTCTGCCGCCCCGCCAGCATCGCCAGTTGCGCCGAGATCGAGCGCAGATCGTTGGGCGCATGCTCCCCGTCGATCACCAACCAGTCGAACCCGGCGCTGGCCAGAACCTCGGTCGCATAAGGATCGGCAAACCCGGCCCAGCATCCAATCAGGCGCTCGCCACGCATCAACGCGGATTTGAAACGGTTTTCGGGGGCGGGCATGGCGGCTCTCCTCTAGCTGTCCGGCGCAGCATAGACCGCGCCCGCGCGCTTTGGCGAGAGCCAAGACGGGGTTTACTTTGCCCCGCAATCCCCCCAGAGATTGCCTGATGAATACGCATCTCAAAGGCCTGATCATCACTGCACTCGGCGTGATCTTCGTCGTGCCGGATTCGCTCTTCGTGCGGCTGATTGACGGCGACGCGGCCAGCATCGCCTTTTGGCGCGGCATCACGGCGGGGTCCGTCATCCTGACCGGTGTGCTGCTGTTTCAGGGGTTCCGTGGTATCCGCACCGTGGCACAGACTGGCCGGAACGGTCTGCTCTATACCTTCCTCATCGCCATCACCGCCCCCGGCTTTGTCTTTGCCGTCAGCCTGACCAGCGTGGCCAATGTGGTCTTTATCCTCGCCTCAATGCCGGTCTTTGCTGCGATTTTCAGTTGGATTTTTCTGGGCGAGGCGATCAGCAAACGTATGGTGTTGACCATGGCGGGGGTGTTTGCGGGCCTCGGTGTAATCGCTTGGGGCTCGGGCGAGACGCATGGCGCGCATTGGCATGGCGATCTGATCGCGCTTGGTGTCTCGGCCAGCTTTGCGGGGGCGATGACCACGGCGCGGCAATTGCGCGCCGTCTCGATGATCCCGGCCATTCCGCTGGCCTTTCTGGGGGCCTCACTGGCAATCTGGCCCGTGGCGCAGCCAATGGCGGTCTGGCACGCAAACTGGCCGCTGATTTTGGCGCATGGGGCCTTTATCAGCGTTTCAACCTGCCTGCTCACGCTTGGGCCGCGCTATCTTGCCTCGGCAGAGGTGGCCTTGCTCATCCTGCTCGAATCCGTGCTGGCGCCCCTGCTAGTCTGGGCGGTGGTGGGCGAAGACCCGGGGTCTTGGGCCATAATCGGCGGGGCGGTTGTGATCGGCGCGCTGTTTGCGTCGAACCTCTGGGCGCTGCGGAATAACAGGCGCTTGCGCAACCGACCACAGCCCCGCACCGGCCCGCCGGTCTGATCGTCAATCTTCGCGATAGATCACGAAACACCGCCAGCCGTCATCGCGGTGCCCGCGGTCATGATAGCCCGCCCCGCACAGGCACCGCGCCGACGCCGCGTTGTCAGGATGGACAAAGGCCACAAGACGATAGAGCCACGCATGATCGGCAAACGCGCGCCGGGTGGCGCGGTGCACCAGATCCCGTCCAAGTCCTCGGCCCCAATGATCGCGGCCCAGCCAATAGCTGAGTTCGGCGGTATCGCGGCCGCTGGCATCAGGGCCAAAGGCAAGCCGCATCTGCCCGATAGGGTGCCCATCGAGGGTCGCGGCGAGAACGTCGTGATGATCGCTGAGCCCGGAGATATCAATCAGGTCGCGCGCAAGCGCCTGTGTCAGGGTGCCGGGCCAGTCCTCGTGCATGTGGCGCCAGACTTCGGGATCGGACAGGAGCCGCATGTAAAGCGACACATCCGCCGCGTGCCAGCGGCGAAACCCCAAGGCACCCGGTGCCTTCACCTTCCACGACAGAGGGGGTACGGGCGCCGAGCGCAGGCAGGCGGTATCTGCCTCGGCGATGACCCAACCGATTTGCAGCGGGTCATAGGCGAGGGCGATGTCACGCGCCGCGCACCACGCCTTTTGATCGGGCGTCAAGACACCGTCCCATCGGCTTTGCAGGGTCGGTGCCGGGACTGGCCCCGTCAGGAATGGTTTTCTGGTCCGATCCGTCACGTCGCGCCCCCCCCCGGGTCTGCGGCGGAAAATTGTCGCCCCTTTCGATATGGGAGCGCACACGCGCCGTTCAAGACCGAGGTGGCCGGGGCGTCACGCTTCGGGGCGGAAGATGCCCCCGCCCCGGCGCCGGTTGTCACCGCGTGGTCAAGCCGTGATCAGCCCTCCGATGCGGGCAGCACACCCGCCGCGACGGCAGCGGCCACCTCCTCTTCGTTCAGCGCCCCGTCGGCATTGGTATCCGCCATGGTAAAGATCTCGGCGGTGGCGTTGGGGATCACCTGCTGAAGCTCGGACATGGTGACATACCCATCGCCATCCGCATCCAGCGCCGAAAACTCGCCCGCAAGGGCCATGGCAGGCAGGCTCAGCGCGAGTGCAAAGGTCGCTGCAACGAAATCCTTGGTCATTTGGGTCATCCTTTCTCTGGTTGAGGGGGCACGGTTGCGCTCCCATGGCCGGACCATGCGCGGGATCGACCGGCTTGTCGCGGGGAAGGGGGATGGCACGCCAGAAGGCGCGGAAACCGGCCAGATCAGGGGGAACAGATACGCGGACCTACGCCGGTTAAAGGGGGCGGGCGAGAGGCCGCGCATGGCATTGGGCGGATTGGGCGACCCGGAGCCGATATAGGCGGCCCGCGCGCATGAGAGGAACCCCGCCCATGCGCGCGAATCGGATCAGGCGAGCGCGGCGGCGGGGCGGATCTTGCCCGTCTCGATGCCACGCCAGTTGACGATGGGGGCGTTGCGATACTTGCGCGCCGCCGGATGCTCGGGGTCGAGCACGCCCAAACGCACGAGGATCGAGACAATCGCACATTCCGCCCCGCGCGTGCCGCCATCGGCGATCTTGAGCGCCACGCCCAGCTTGCGCCGGGGCAGGATGGCGATAAAAAAAGCCTCGGCCCCGGTCTTGAGCGCCACAGGCTCGGAACAGGCGCGCATCAGTTCGGTGCAGGCCCGCCCCTCACCCGCGACAAGATCGGGATGCGCCACCATCGCCTGCCAGAGCCGCACGGCGGCGCGCTCTGCCGCATCGCCACTGTCCGACGCGCCCGCAAACCACGCCATCGCGCGGGCCATACCATACAGGGAACTCGCGTGATTGGGGGCGGAACAGCCATCAATGCCGTAATAAGGCGAGGTTTCACCCGTCGCTTCCTCAAACGCATCAAGCACCGCCTTTTGCACCGGATGGCCGGGATCAATGTAGTCGGCAGAGCTGCCCAGATGCCGGTTGAGCGTGAGGAACCCGGCATGTTTGCCGGAACAGTTGTTATGCACCTGACAGGGCGAAGTGCCCGAACACAACAGCGATTTATGCGCGGCCTTGTCCTGCGGGTCATGCGCGCCGCAGCGCAGGTCATCATCCCCTAGACCCAGATCGGCCAGCCAGCGCGTGACGCGCTCGGTGTGGATCGCCGCACCGTTATGCGAGGCACAGGAGAGCGCGAGTTGCTCGGACGTCAGCCCATGCGCATCCGCCGCACCGCTGGTGATCAGCGGCAGCGCCTGAATCATCTTGCAGGACGAACGCGGCAGGATCGTTTCGGACGGGTTGCCCCATGCCTCGACAATCGCGCCCCCGGCGTCGCAGATTACGGCATGACCCAGATGCACGCTCTCGGCCCGAGGGCCGCGCCAGATTTCGGTGAGAGGGACAGCGTTCGTCATCGGTTTGCTCCGGCAGATCGGGGAACAGGCGGGATATGCGGAAATCCGCCAATTGCGTCTTTCACTTCTCGCGTGTTTCAGGCTAATATTGCAATGTCGAGACAGGATTGGTCGCATATAAAAATATTCCCGTAAAGGGTGGCTGGCGACCGATGGATTGAGGCTCAGGACAGCTTGGAGGCTGGACATATGATATCACGATTTGCAGGCGGCATGGCCATCGCGGTGGCGATGCTGATCACCCCCGCCGCACAGGCGCAAAGCACAAGCACCAATCAGGTGGCAACCAGCACCGCGTGGAGCGTGTTCGAGGATAAAGATCCGCGCGAATGTTGGGCCGTGTCGGCCCCGACCGAGTCGGTCAACACCAAGGACGGGCGCGTGGTTGCGGTGCGGCGCGGCGATGTGCTCTTGATGACCTTTTTCCGCCCCGGCGCAGGCGTGCAGGGGCAGATCACCTTTACCGGCGGCTATCCCTTTGCCGGTGGCTCGACTGTGAACCTCAACATCGGTGGCACGCAGTTCGAGCTGTTTACCGAGGGCGAATGGGCCTGGCCGGCCAGTGCTGACGACGACGCCAAGGTTCTTGCAGCGATGAAGCGCGGTGCAGATGCGGTTCTGACCGCCCGCTCGGCACGCGGCACCGTGACCAAGGATACATTCTCGCTTCTAGGGTATACAGCCGCGGTCGAAGAGGCCGAAAAGCGCTGCAAGTAAGCGGTCCGGGATGTCTGAGCACAGATAAGAGCGGCGGGCCAGAGCGGTTCCGCCGCTTTTTCTTTGGTGCGAATGCGCTACCCCTCGCCGGTCAGGATCGCGCTGACCTTGAGCGCGCGTTGCACATTGCCCTCAACCTTCAGCTTGCCGGACATATAGGCCATGACCGGGTTTTGCGCGCCCGACAGGATGTTGCGAAACACCTCGTCGCTGGCCCTCAGCACCACATCCGCTGCTTCATCACCGACATGCGCCCCCTCTTCACTCAGCATGACGCTGCCCTGATCCGTGATCACGAGCTTGGCGACGCCCTTGATCCGGCCCTTGGCACGCGGCGTGAGAGTGGTGATGTAGTCGTTGATGATCGTGCTCATGGGATGGTCTCTGTAGGGAATTGGGTTCACCGCAGATCACCCCGGAACGGCACCGGGCGCAAGCAAAACCGCGCGTCACATCGCTTACCAGCGCGTCAGCGCATCCTCATCCGCATCCTTGGCGGTGACCCAATCGGCCCCGGTCCCGGTCACTTCCTTCTTCCAGAAGGGGGCGCGCGACTTCAGGAAATCCATCAGGAATTCCGCCGCATGAAAGGCATCGGCCCTGTGCCGGGCGGCGGTGGCAACCATCATGATCACCTCATCTGGATGCAGGGTGCCATAGCGGTGGATGACGAGCACATCGCCAAGACTCCAGCGGTCCCGCGCCTCTTGCGCGATCTTTTCCAGCGCCTTGCGCGTCATGCCCGGATAATGCTCGATTTCCATCGCGTTGAGGGATGTGCCATCCAGATCTCGCACGATGCCGGTAAAGGTCACGACCGCGCCCATGCGGGACTGTCGCGTGACAAAACCATTGGCCTCGGCGCCAAGGTCAAAGGCGGCCTCTTGCACGCGAATATCCATGGCTCAGCCCCCGGTCATCGGCGGAAAGAACGCCACTTCCCGCGCGCCCGCCAAAGGCGCGTCAAAATCGCTCAACTCCTGATCCACGGCCACGCGCAGGGCGCTGAGATCGGCAAAGGCCGCCTCGTACCGTTCTTCGCGCGCGCGCAGATGGTTGACCAAATCCATCACAGTGGCAGGTGGGGTGTCGATCCGTTCTTTCGGAACGCCGATCCGCTCACGCACCCAGGCGAAATAGAGCACGTCCATCATCTCTCATCCTTCAGATAGGGGATCGACTTGTTGAAATAGTCGAACCCTGTCAGCAGGGTCAGCGCCGCCGCCAACCACAAGAGCCAGATGCCCAGATGCCCGGCCCAGACCATTCCGGTATATTTCCACGTCAACCCGTGCAAATCATCCTCGCGCCCCTCCAGTATGGACAGGACCAGGTGGTCATCCATGCCAAACACCGACATACCGAAATAGTGCTCGAACACGCCTTGGGCAAACAGCACGGCAATCGCGATCATCTGGGCGGTGGTTTTCCACTTGGCCAGTTGCGTGACCCTGAGTGTGCCAGCCGTGTCACCCAGAAACTCGCGCAGGCCCGAGACAAAGACCTCGCGGAAGAGAATGACCGTGGCGGGCAGCACCAGCCAGGGTGACATGCTCGAATATCCCACGATCACCATGAGAGCGATGACCACCATCGCCTTATCGGCAATCGGGTCCAGCATCGTGCCCAGTTTGGTCACTTGCTTCCAGCTACGCGCCAGATAGCCGTCAAGCCAATCGGTGATCGCGGCGC
>JBLRXE010000090.1:0-8193 GCA_047920895.1 Roseovarius sp. | reverse complement strand
CTTGCATGCCTATCGCTGGATCATCGATAGCCGCGACGAGGCGACGGGCGAGCGTCTGGATGATCTGGAAGACCCGTTCAAGCTCTATCGTTGCCACACGATCATGAACTGCACCAAGACCTGCCCCAAGGGACTCAACCCCGCCAAGGCGATTGCAGAGATCAAGAAGATGATGGTCGAGCGGCACGTTTGACCATTTACTGTTTGGCAAAAGGCTCCGGTTCCCCGCCGGAGCCTTTTGCCATGCGCGCCCTGCATGGCGAGGATGCAGGGATGGGGGTTTATGCTGCGGTGCAGCGTCTTATCTTAACTTCATAGAAATATGGAGAAAAAGCCATGGCTTATCCGATCAAGACCCCTGCTGCCCCGGTTCAGAAAGCGGCGCCCGTGACACCCGATTGGGTGGCGGCCTATTACACGCCCGAGGCCGCTGCCAATCAGCCCCCCGCCAACCAGCCCCAAGTGCCCGGTCTGGACGCGCTTGAACAGATGTATGCCTATTACGACGTCTGAACGACACGCGAAAACAGCCGGGGCGGGGCGCCAGCCTCGCCCCGGTGCTCTCTCACTCAACCGCCCGGATCAGCTTGCGCTCGAGCACGCGCAGCACGGTGCGCAGGTCATGGCCGCGCTTGAGCACCTGACCATCCATGCCGATCACCGCATATTGCCCCTGTCTGGCCTGTAATTTGGGCCGCTTTTCGATCCGGTAGAGTGGATGTTCTGCGGTGCGCCGAAAGATCGAGAAAACCGCAACCTCGCGCAGGCAGGAAATGCCGTAATCGCGCCATTCCCCCGCCGCGACCATGCGCCCGTAGAGCGACAGGATCACGCCCAGTTCATTGCGTTGAAACGCCACTTGCGAAGGCGAGGGGGGCGCACCCGCAATCGGGCCGAGGTTTTGCAAGCTCATATTCAAAGAGTTGCGCCGATCCTGCGCCAAATCAAGCGATTTCCTGACCGGCCTCAGGCGAAACGCCCCTGACAGAACCACCCGCCCGAGATCTGTTCGCCATGGGCGCGAAAGAGCCAGAGCCGGTCGCCGCGTGTTGTGACCACCTGCCAGTAATCGCGCACCCCGCTGCGCCGCCCCGCTCCCAATGCCGCCGCTTGGCGGCGCGCGACCGGGTGGCGTTGAGCCTCTTGGTCTATGTCATTGCGGCGCTATTGCTGGCCCCTTCGATGGGGAATCACGGGCTGTGGCTGGCGCTGTTGATTAGCTTCGTGGCGCGTGGCATCACGCTGGAACGGGCGGCAAAGGGCCTTACAGACCTTACAAAATCCCCCTCGATTTTGTAAGGTCGCGGCACCGGTTTGCAGCGCCTGCCGGATGCTGAAACACGGAGCGGGGATCATGCTGCACATCACCGATCAAATCGCCATCGAGGATTGGGAATTGACCGAGCAGTTCATGCGCGCCTCGGGGCCGGGGTCGCGCCCAAGCGGCGGGTCGCAACCAAGCCAACGCTGGGATCGAAGAAACGCCGCCTTGCCGCCAAAAAGCAGCGCGGCGAGGTCAAGGCCCTGCGTGGTCAGGTGGGCGGCGAGGAGTGATCGGCGCGCGGGCCTAGCGGGGGCCGCTGAGATGTGCCCCCGCGATCGTCTTGGTCAGTTGCCGGTTTTTTCCAACTCGCGAATCCCGCGCACAGGCAAAGGCAGCGGGTTCACATAGGCGTAGCCCTGATGCTGGAGCAGCACGATTTCAGGGAACCCGGCGGGAACCACGGTGACAAATCCGTGCATGTCCTCGGCCTCGAACCCGGCGGCGCGCATCGCGTTGTTGCACATGCGAAACTCGACGCCCATGTCAGCCAACTCTGCCATCCGGTCCATGACCGCGTAATACTTGTCGTAGTTTTCCTTGGCGAAGGCACGCAACTCTGGCCCATGAGTGACCACAACCGTCTTGCCCGGCACGACGGCGCGCGTATTCTTGACAAAAGAGTAAAGCGCATTGAGCGAATTCGGGTCTTCGTAATTCACATCGAACACCTGATCGATTTCAGGATATTCGTGCATATCGACGGTTGCGGTGCCATAGGGCGCAAGTTCCTCGCTTGCCGCGCCCATAACGGGCGCAAGCGCCAGACTTGTCGCCGCGATTGCCACCCATGCGATTTTCTTCATGACGTAGTCCTCCCATTTTTTTCGGTAACTCATGCTAGGTTGGAAAAAATGATTCTGCCAATCCACATTCTTATATCACAATATTTTGATGTGTTTATCGCTCGATTTGTTGTCGATCGTTTGCGCCACGTCCGGCTTGACGGGGCGGCGCGTTTCCGGTGATCTGGCCGGAAACCTTGAGGAGAATGACAATGGGTTTGCCCGCAATCACGGGAACGGGCGTGTTCACGCCGCCTGAGGTGATCACCAACGAGGAGCTGGTCGCCGCCTTCAACGCCCATGCAGAGGCGTTCAACGCGCGGCATGCGTCAGAGATTGCGGCGGGCGAAATCGAGGCAAAGGGGCTATCCTCGCCTGAATTCATCCTCAGCGCCTCGGGGATCGAGCGGCGGCATGTGATGGACAAGACCGGCGTGCTCGATCCCGAGGTGATGCACCCCCTGTTGCGGCAGCGTCGGGATGACGAGCCGGGGATCATGGCCGAAATGGCGATGGCGGCCTGCGCGCAGGCCCTTGCACAGGCGGGGCGGGGCGCGTCAGAGGTCGATCTGATCATCTGCGCCGCCTCGAACCACGAGCGGCCCTATCCGGCGATTGCGATCGAGATTCAGCAGCTTTTGGGCGCGGGTGGCTTTGCCTTTGACATGAATGTTGCCTGTTCCTCGGCCACCTTCGGGATTCAGGCCGCGGCCGATATGATCCGGGGCGGGTCTGCGCGGCGGGCGCTGGTGGTCAGCCCCGAAATCTGTTCGGGGCATCTCGAATGGCGCGACCGCGATTGTCATTTCATTTTCGGCGATGTCTGCACCGCCGTTCTGATCGAGGCGGCGGACGCGGCCAAGGGGCCGCATTTCGTGATCCGCTCCACCCGCTGCGCCACGCAGTTTTCCAACAATATCCGCAACAACAACGGGTTTCTGCGGCGCACGCGCCCCGACGGTCTGGCCGACCGGCGCGACATGCAATTCATGCAGGAGGGGCGCAAGGTGTTCAAGGAGGTGTTGCCGATGGTTTCGGCGCATATTCTGGCGCATCTGGAGGCCGAAGGCGTGGCGCCGGATGATCTGCGGCGGCTGTGGCTGCATCAGGCCAACAAGGCGATGAACGATTTCATCGGGCGCAAGGTGCTGGGCCGGGTGCCCGCGCCGGATGAGCAGCCGAATATCCTTCAGGATTATGCCAATACATCCTCTGCCGGGTCGATCATCGCCTTTTCCAAGTATTCCGGGGATTTACGCCCTGGCGACCGCGGGCTGATCTGTTCGTTCGGCGCGGGCTATTCGGTGGGATCGGTTCTGGTTGAACGCGGTTGATCCGGGGTCAAGCCCTTGGGAATAGTTTGGAAATGACATTGGCCGGCAAAGTCAGTATGGGGAATTCAGCAAAGAATGGCCCCGTGGACCGGGGCCGAGTTGAGGAATGCGTATGTCGACGACGGGAAGTTACCTGAAAAAGCACACCGAGGCCTTGGTCAAGGATGTGGGGATCGAGGCCGCCTGTCAGTTGACCGGCAAGTCCAAGGCCACGTTGGGGCGGTATTATTCCGAGCATGACGAGCACGCCGACCGCTTTATGCCCGTCGATTCAGTGGCGGCGCTCGAGGCCGCAGCGAGCTATCCGCATGTGACAAGCGCGCTTGCGGAATTATGTGGCGTCAGCCTGAGCCTCATCGCAGAGCGGCGCAACACACATGAGCGGGCGAATGTGAACAGCGACGTGATCGCGCTGTCACAGCGGTTTGCGATGCTGATGGCCGAGTATCAGCAGAGCATCGCCGATGGGCGCATCACCGTGAACGAGGCCAAGCGGCTCTTGCGCGAGACGACGCAATTGCAGCAGGTCTTGATTGAGATGAAGTTGCATCTTGAGGAAGAGGTATGCTGACGCGCCTGTCGGGCAGTCATGCTTTAGGACGTGTTGCGCTCAATCGAAAACACAGCCGTCCCGGGCTTGACCCGGGACCTCGCCGATTCAGCGTGGAGGCCCCGACTCGGAAGCCGGGGCGATGTGAACCCGATCAGACGCAACCCGCTCTAAGTGTCAGATTTTCTGAAAGTGGTGAATGAAAAAAACCCGGCGCGCGAGGGCGCGCCGGGTCAGCTGGGGAAATACGCGAGGGATCAGCCAAAGACGCGGGTCAGAGCCGCGTCCGTGGCAGAGATCAGGTGGTTGATGTCATCCTTGGTGGCAATCAGCGCGGGCGAATAGCACAGCGTGTTGTTGAAGCCGGGGATCGAGCGGTTGGTGGCCCCGATGATGACGCCCTGCGCCATGCAGTCGGCGACAACGGCCTGAACCCGCTTTTCGTCCATCGGTTCCTTGGAAGCGCGATCACTGACCAGTTCGGCCCCCAGAAACAACCCCTTGCCGCGCACATCGCCGACGACGGCGTGCTTGTCCTTGAGCGCGCGCAACTGGTCGAGCATATAGTCGCCCATGGCCACGGTATTGCCCAAGAGATCCTCTTCCTCGATGATCGCCATGTTTTCCAGCGCCGCAGCCGGACCGGCGGTGCAGCCGCCAAAGGTCGAGATGTCGCGGAAATAGTTCATCGGATCGGTAGTGTCGTCCTTGAACATGTCGAACACGCGTTCGTTGGTGACACAGCAGGCGATGGCGGCATAGCCAGAGGCCACGCCCTTGGCCATGGTCACGAAATCGGGCTCGACCCCGTAATGCTGATAGCCGAACCATGTGCCGGTGCGCCCGACGCCGCAAACAACCTCGTCAATATGCAGGAGGATGTCGTATTTGCGGCAAATCTCTTGCACGCGGGGCCAGTAGCCCGGCGGCGGGGTGATCACGCCACCGCCGGCGGTCACGGGTTCAAGGCAGAGCGCGCCGATGGTGTCGGGGCCTTCGGCCAAGATCACCTCTTCGATGGCGTTGGCGGCGGCGATGCCGTATTCCTCGCCCGTCAGATCCCATTGCGCGCGGTATTCAAGGCAGTGCGGCACCCGCACGAAACCGGGGGTATAGGGGCCGTATTGCGCATTGCGCTGATCCTGACCGCCCGCCGAGAGACAGGCAATGGTGGTGCCGTGATAATCGCGGTCGCGGTAGAGGATCTTGTGCTTTTTGCCGCCATAGATCTTGTGCGCGATCTGGCGGACCATCTTGAACGCCTTCTCGTTCGCCTCGGAGCCGGAGTTGGTATAGTAGACGCGGCTCATGCCGGGCATTTTCGAGATCAGCTTCTCAGAGAAAAGCGCGCCGGGGATCGAGCCTGCGGAGCCTGCGAAATAGGGCAGTTTGATCAGTTGGTCGCGCACCGCATTGGCGATGCGTTCACGCCCATAACCCACGTTGACGGTCCAGACCCCGCCCGACACGCCGTCGAGATGTTCCTTGCCCTTTTGGTCCCAGACGCGCATGCCGCGCCCTTCGACGATGATGCGCGGATCGGATTTTGGGTCGGACCCGCTCCATGGCGCGTGCTGGATCAGGTGATGCCAGACATGTGCGCGGTCGGCCTCGACCACATGGGAAATGTCGTTGTCGCGAAGTTTGCCGTCCATGGCGATGCTCCATCAGGTTGAGGCCCGGCGCGGGGCGCGGGCCGTCTATGTATATCACGGGTTGTCCTGCTCGCATATCAGCCGGGAATTCGGGCAGATCGTTAGGGCCAGAACATACCATTGCATAGGTCCAGTGTGGGTGGTTATTTCTCGAATCCTGTTGTAACCCTCTGGTTTATTTTGGTTTTCCATCTGAGGTGGTGGGGCTTGGCGTCGTTTCGGACTATCCGAAGGCCTCTTTTCGGAAATACTGAAATGATCTTAGTTCTGTTATAATTGCGTTGATCGGGGCCTGTGGATCGGGTTCACTCCGGGCTGTTGCCTGTTCCGGGGTGTGTTTGGGCCACATGGCCCGGCCGCAAGAGAAATCCGCCGAAACGTGCGGTGTGAAACAGAAAAACGACTGAAACCAACGGGAGAAAACAAGATGAGCATGAAAAGCAAATTGATGTCGGCGGTCGCTGGCGCGGCCTTTCTCGCCGGAGCCGGCGCGGCGCAATCGCAAGAGGTCACCGTGGCCTATTTCCTCGAATGGCCGATGCCGTTCCAATATGCCAAGGCGAATGGCACCTATGACGCGGAAATGGGCGTCAAGGTCAACTGGCGTGCGTTTGACACCGGCACCGCCATGAGCGCCGCGATGGCGTCGGGCGATGTGCATATCGCCGTCAGCCAAGGCGTGCCGCCCTTTGTGGTGGCCACGAGCGCCGGACAGGACTTGCAGGTGATCGACGTGGCGGTTTCCTATTCCGACAATGACAACTGTGTGGCGCGGGCCGATCTGGAGATCGACAAGACGAGCGCCAAGGAGTTGGAGGGCAAGAAGGTGGCCGTGCCGCTGGGCACTGCCGCACATTACGGGTTCCTCAACCAGATGAATCATTTCGGTGTCGATATCAGCACCATGGACATCGTGAACATGGCGCCGCCCGAAGGCGCCGCCGCGATCGCGCAGGGCGTGGTTGATCTGGCCTGCGGCTATGGCGGCGGTCTGAACCGGATGAAGGAGCATGGCAACGTGCTGTTGACCGGGGCCGAAAAGGAAGAGCTTGGCATTCTGGTGTTCGACGTGACGTCGAGCCCCGCCGCCTTTGTGGCGGAAAACGCGGATCTGGTGGCCAAGTTCCTGAAAGTGACGGCGGATGCCAACGCGATGTGGAACGAAGGCGAGAAACGCGACGAGATGCTGCCGGTGATCGCCAAGGATGCCGGGATGGACGAGGAAAGCGTCGCGCGCGACATGTCCACCTTTGTCTTTCCCTCGATAGAAGAGCAACTCTCGGACAAGTGGCTGGGCGGCGGCGCGCAAAACTTCATGAAGGGCGTGGCCGAGGTCTTTGTCGCGGCGGGCAGCATCGATTCGGCGCTGGCCACCTATGAGAACAACGTCAACACCGGGCCGCTGGCCGCTGCCAACGGCATGTAATCCCGCCTGACGGAGTGAATGAGGCCCGCCCCGCGCAAACGGGCGGGCCTTTGCCCAACAATCCCAAAGAACAGCAGGGGGTGGGGATGTCGACACTTTCCATCGAAAACATATCGATGCGGTTCGATCTGCCGAATGGTAGCCATGTGCAGGCGCTCAAGAATGTTTCGCTTGAGATCAAGACCGGCGAGTTGATGAGCGTGCTGGGACCGTCCGGCTGTGGCAAGACCACGCTTTTGAACATCCTTGCCGGGTTTCTGGCCCCGACCGAGGGGCAGATCACGCTGAACGGGCATCGTGTGAAGGGTCCCGATGCCGAGCGCGGCATGGTGTTTCAGCAAGGGGCGCTCTTTGAATGGATGAGCGTGCGCGACAATGTGAGTTTTGGCCCCCGTATGGCGGGCAAGCGCGAAAAGGACTGGGCCGGCACCGTTGATCATCTGCTCGATGTGGTGGGCCTGCGCGATTTCAAGGAAAAGGCGGTTTATGAGCTGTCGGGCGGGATGCAGCAGCGCGTCGCGCTGGCGCGGTGCCTTGCGAACGATCCCGATGTGATCCTGATGGACGAGCCGCTGGGCGCGCTCGATGCTCTGACGCGTGAAAAGATGCAAGGGCTGGTGCTGAAGCTCTGGAAAGAGACCGGCAAGACCATCATCCTGATCACCCATTCGGTTGAAGAGGCGCTGCTCTTGGGGGAGCGGCTCTTGGTGATGGCGCCGCGTCCGGGGCGGGTCCACAAGGAATACCGCCTGCCCTTTGCCGAAATGGGGGCGGGCCGTGATCTGCGCGAGGTCAAGAAAGTGCCTGATTTCGCCGCCAAGCGAGAGGAAATCCTGACGATGATCTGGGACATGGAAGAGGAGATCATGGGCCGGACTGAGGAGGCGGGCGCATGATCATCCTGATCATCTATGTGGCGATTTTTGCCGCGTCGTTTTTCGTCGTGCGCTTTGGTGTGCGCAAGTTCCGGCAGATGAACGATTACACCTCGCTCAAGACGGTGACATTCGGCGATGAGAGCGCGGTGCGCCCGGACCGATGGGCGAGCGTAATTTCGGTGGTCACGATCTTTTTGATCTGGGGCGCGTTCACAGGCAGCAAATGGGTGCCTATCCATGCGCC
>JBLRXE010000089.1:0-8232 GCA_047920895.1 Roseovarius sp. | reverse complement strand
ATGGTCCGGCCCATCGTGCCGACCTTTTGCATATAGCTGTCCATCAGCTTGTAGCGGCCCTTGGGCATGAGCGGCATATCGTCATGCATCCAGATTGGGGCGGCGCCCAGACCGATAAAGCCCACGCCCACCTTGTCGGCGATGTCCTTGACGTCGCGCAGGTGGTCGTTCACCTCGTCGCAGGTCTGATGAATGGTCTCAAGCGGGGCGCCTGACAACTCCAGTTGCCCGCCCGGCTCGAGGCTCACATTCGCCCCGTCCTTTTCCAACCCGATGAGCTTGCCCCCCTCTTCGACAGGCGCCCAGCCATGCACATCGCGCAGCCCTTCGAGCACCGCCAATATGCTGCGCGGTCCCTCATAGGGGATGGGGCGCAGTGTGTCCTTGCAATAGCCGAATTTCTCGTGCTCGGTGCCAATGCGCCAATCTTCCTTGGGTTTGCAACCACTTGCCAGATATTCGGCCAGTTGCTCATGGCGTTCGATCGGCCCGCCGCCGGATTGTGGGATGGACATGTTCGGGCCTCCTGATCAGGGCATTGTCTCGGGCGACACAGTTGGCGGCAAACGCCCGGACTGTCAATGCAGCCTAAGGTGCGAGGCTTTGCTTTGCGATTTCTGCCAGATCACGGTCGGGTGATCGGGCAGGCGGCGCATCTGGGTCAGCATATGCTCGGTGCGCAGGCCGGGCAGGGCGGCAAAGGCGTCAAAGAGCGCCTCGGCCCCTTCGGCGTTGAGCGGGATACGCAGCGCGGGCGCGCCCTGCGTGCTCAGCACCCAATGCGCCGGCCTTGCCGTTGGATCGAGTGTCAGCGCATCGAGATCGCGGATCGCCACCACGCCCCCCGTCAACGGCCCGAAATAGGCGACCTGTCCCTCGTCCACCTGCACCACGCCGGGACCGCCTGCGCCTGCGCGGAACCGCGCCCGTTGCAGCCCCATCAGCAGCACTGCGCCCGCAAGGAGCAAGAGCGCATAGCCCAGCCATTGCAAGAGGCCATAGCTGCCGATCCCCCACCACAGACCAAGCCCCGCCAGCCCGAGCCCGCTCAGCACCTCGCGCCAGCGCCAGAGGGCGGCGCGCGCCTGCGGGCGGATAAAGCTCATGTCCAATCTCCCAACGCCTGTTGCCAAAGCGTGAGCGCCGCCACCGCCGCCGTATCGGCGCGTAGGATGCGTGGCCCAAGGCTGATGGCGTGGGCCTGCGGCAAGGCTGCCAGACGCGCGCGCTCTCCTTCGGAAAACCCGCCTTCAGGGCCGATCAGGATGGCCCAGGGCGCGCCGCGCGGCAGATCGCGGCTGAGCGTCGCCGTTTGCCCTGCCAGCCCCTCGTCGCAGAACATCAGGTGCCGCCCCTCGGGCCAGTCAGCCAGCATCCGGTCAAGGCGGTGCAGGTCGCTCACCTCGGGCACGAAGGTGCCGCCGCATTGCTCGGCGGCCTCGACCGCATGGGCCTGAAGCCGGTCTTGGCGGATACGCTCGGCATTGGTGAACGCGGTCTGCACCGGGATGATCCGGGCCGCCCCCATCTCGGCGGCCTTCTCGACGATGAAATCGGTGCGCGCCTTCTTGATCGGGGCGAACAGAAGCCAGAGGTCGGGCGGATCACGCTGTGGGGCGGTCTGCTCGGCCACCTGCAAAACACCGCCACGCTTGCCCGCCTCGATCACCTCTGCGCGCCATTCGCCGTGCCGCCCGTCAAAGAGGAGCACCGCATCGCCCACGCCCTGCCGCATCACCCCAAAGAGGTAATGCGCCTGCGGCTGGTTCAGAGGAATGGTTTGCCCTTCCCCTAGCGCGTGCTCTACATAAAGCCTGATCTTCGCTGCTTTCATGGGGCCAACATATGACCGCAAAGAACCAGATGCCAGAGGCCACGGGACAGGTGGCCGATGCCTATGCGGGCAACTGGGTGGATCGGCTGGCCCCTGCCGCGACGCGCCCCTATTTGCGGCTGTCTCGGGCGGACCGGCCGATCGGCACATGGCTTTTGCTCTTGCCCTGCTGGTGGGGCCTGACGCTGGCGATGCTGTCGGACGGGCAGGCGGGGTGGCATGATCTCTGGATATTTATCGGCTGTGCGCTTGGCGCCTTTCTCATGCGCGGGGCGGGCTGCACCTGGAATGACATCACCGACCGGCATATCGACGGCTCTGTCGCGCGCACCGCGTCGCGGCCCATCCCGTCGGGGCAAGTCACGGTGCGGGGCGCGCTGATCTGGATGGCGGCGCAGGCGCTGATTGCGTTCGGGATTCTCCTGACCTTCAACGCCGCCGCGATTGCGCTTGGGGTGCTGTCGCTCTTGCCGGTGGCGGTCTATCCCTTTGCCAAGCGGTTCACCTGGTGGCCGCAGGTCTTTTTGGGGCTTGCCTTCAACTGGGGCGCTTTGTTGGCGTGGACGGCGCATAGCGGCCGGCTCGAGGCGCCTGCGGTCATTCTCTATCTCGCAGGCATCGCCTGGACGCTCTTTTATGATACGATCTATGCCCATCAGGATGCCGAGGATGATGCGCTGATCGGTGTAAAATCCACGGCGCGGCTCTTTGGTGAAAATTCGCCCCGCTGGCTGCGGTGGTTTCTGGTGGCGACCGTGTCGCTCATGGCGGTGGCGGTCATTCTCGCGGTGCCCGATGCGCGGCTGACAGCACTCCTTGTGGCGCTCTGCGGACCTTGGGTGATGGGCTGGCATATGCAGGGCCAGATGCGCCGCCTGCGGCTTGACGATAGCGCGCGGCTGCTCATGCTCTTTCGCTCCAACCGCGATGCGGGGCTTTTGCCTGTGCCGTTTTTCGCCGTCGCCTTTCTGCTGTGATTGAACTCATGCCGCCGCACGCCTAAAGACGTGGGCAGCACCTATGGATTGGCTATTGCCCGATGCGTTTATCATCTGCCTTCACGATCGCCGGAACCTTTGCCGGGGCAGCAGCCCTTGCGGTGGTCGCCGCGGGATTTTCTGTCAGCGCCATCGAGGACAGTTCGCGGCGGGCAGTGCGCGATACGCTGGACCGGGGCGGGCTGGTCTGGGCCGAGGTCGATACCGACGGTCTGCAACTCTTTCTCGCGGGCACCGCCCCGTCCGAGGCGCTGCGTTTCAAGGCGCTGACGCTGGCGGGCATGGTGGTGGATGCGGCGCGGGTGATTGACCAGATGCTGGTCGCCGATGCGGCGGATATTGCGCCGCCCCGCTTTGCCATCGAAATCCTGCGCAATGATAGCGGCATCTCTCTGATCGGGCTGGTGCCAGCGGCCACCGATCATCACAAGTTGTTGGCCGACATCGCCGAGGCGACAGATGGCGCGCCAGTGGCAGACCTGCTTGACGCGGCGGATTATCCCTATCCCGCAACCTGGCCCGCCGCGCTGCGTTATGCGGTGCGTTCTCTGGGGAAGCTGCCCCGTGCCAAGATTTCGGTGAACGCCGAGCGGGTGGAAATCACGGCGATGGTCGAGAGTTCCGAGGCGCAGCGCCGTATCGAGACGGATCTGGCCCGCACTGTGCCGGACGATGTCCGGCTGGCCCTTGCCATTTCGGCACCGCGTCCGGTGATCACGCCCTTTACGTTACGTTTTGTGATCGACGGCACGGGCGCGCGGTTCGATGCCTGTTCTGCGGATACCGAAGAGGCGCGGGACCGTATCCTGCGCGCCGCCGGCAAGGCGGGAATGCAGTCTCGGGCCGATTGCGTGGTGGGCATGGGCGTGCCCTCGCCACAATGGGCGCGCGCTGCTGAACTGGCCATCGCCGCGATTGCGGATCTCGGGGGCGGAACAGTTACGTTTTCTGATGCCGATGTCGCGCTCTTGGCGCCAGAAGGCACGGCGCAGGGCCTGTTTGACGATGTGGCGGGCAAGCTCGAGGCCGATCTGCCCGAGGTCTTTGCCCTGACCGCCACGCTGCCGCCGCCACCGGATGCCGCGCAGCCCGCCGCCCCCGAATTTGTGGCAACCCTCTCGCCTGAAGGTCAGGTTCTGATCCGGGGCCGCGTCGGTAGCGAGAGCAGCCGCGAGACCGTGCGCAGCTTTGCCAAGGCGCGATTTTCCTCGAACTCGGTGCATCTGACCGCCCGGGTGGCCGAGGGCCTGCCGCGCGACTGGTCGATCCGCGTTCTCACCGCGCTTGAGGCGCTGTCGCATCTCTCCAATGGGGTGGTCATTGTCACTCCGGACGATCTCAGCGTCCAAGGCAACACCGGCTATAAGAGCGCGAGTGCCGAGATCGCCCAACTGCTCTCGGAAAAATTGGGTGGGGCCGAGAAATACTCGATCGAGGTGACCTATAAAAAGGCGCTTGATCCGGTGGCGGGCCTGCCCACGCCGGAAGAGTGCGAGAGGCTGATCGCCGAGATACAATCCTCGCGCAAGATCAACTTCGAGCCGGGATCGGCCACTATCGACGCGCAGGGCGCGGCTATTTTGGATGACATTGCCGTGGTGCTGAAGGACTGCGGCGAGATTCGCATGGAGATCGGGGGGCATACCGATAGCCAGGGGCGTGAAGAGATGAATGCGCAACTGAGCCTCGAGCGCGCCCGCGCGGTGCTTGACGCATTGCGCCTGCGCCGGGTGTTGACCTCCAGCATCGACGCCAAGGGCTATGGCGAAAGCATGCCCATCGCCGACAACGGCACCGAAGAAGGCCGAGAGATCAACCGCCGCATCGAATTTCGCCTGATCCGCCCCGAGCCGGTGCCTGAGGCACAAACAGCGCTTGAAAGCCTCGAAGAACCGGGGGATGAAGGAGCAGAGGCCGAAGAGACCAGTCAGGACAAGCCAACCGAATGAACAGAACCGAATTTATCATCGCGACCGCCATCGTTCTTTTCGTGGCGTTCTGCATGGGCTGGTTCGCAAACTGGCTTGTGCATCGCTTTATTCGCGTGCCGGGATCGGATGTCGGAGAGATTGAGCGGCTGGCGCAGGAACTGCATGAAGCCGAGGAAACCCGCGATCAGGCCATCACCTATCTGCAACAGCGCGAGGCGGAGCTGACCAACCAGATCAGCCAGACCGAGGCCGAATTGGCCGCCACCATGGACGGTCTGCGTGAAGCCCGCTACGAGGCCGAGCAACTGCGCGCGCATCTGGAAAAGGTGGCCGGGCGCGCCGTGGGGTGATCCGGGGGAAGTGTTCTCGCCTGTGCGGGGAGTTTCCGATCGCTTGTCGTTTGTTTTATCTTTGGCCCAATGAGACGAGTCGGGTGGTGCCGGTTAACCGGATGGGCGCGGCGCGTGTGCCGCGCCGCGCTTTCGCCCCGTGACTCCGTGCTTCGGAGAGTGGGGCAAATGGTCCCTTCAGACCCGTTTCACCCTCTGTGCTGTTACGCTCTGCTACGGTGCGCCCGACTCAGTTGCCGGCACCATGGCCATGGCCATGGCCCTGATCGGGCTTGCGCGCCAGATCGACCGGCACATCGACCACGATCTCACCGGATTTCTCGAATACGAGCGTCAGGGGCACGATCTTGCCCTGTTCGAAGCTCTCGGTCAGGCCCATCATCATCACATGCGCGCCGCCGCGCTGCAACACGAGGGTCTCGCCGGCGGGGATGGCAAAGCCCTCTTCGACATGCACCATCTTCATCACGCCACCCTCTTCAATATGGGTGTGCAACTCGGCCTTTTGTGCTGCGGGCGAGGTTGCGCCGATCAGGCGGTCGTCGGCATCGCCGATATTCTCGATCAGCATGAAAGCCGCGCCGGTTTTGGCTGTGGGGCTGGCACTGCGGGCGTAGGTATCGAGCACATGGATTTCCTGCGCCAGCGCGGGCGCGGCAAGGGCGGTTGCGGCAAGGACCGCGAATAGCTTGGATTTGAGGGACATCAGTCGCTCCTTTCAGATCTGTGTTTCGGTCTTGGGTCGGGATCAGACCGAAACAGGCGGCCCCCGTGCGATACCCGCAGGCAGGGTGCGTGTGACCACATGCGTCGCGGCCTCCCGGACCAGGACACGCCGCGCAGGCGCGCACCAGTCCCGGAGGGCAGGGGGCACCTGAAGAACCGCGGCAAATGCCGGGAGACAGTCAGGGCAGGGATGCGGCGTGGCGACAGGCTGGCCCTCGGCATCCACCGCGACCGTGACGGGCCCCGTGCCCGTGCAGAGCACGATCTCGCCCACCGGCTGTGCTGCCCCCCGCGCCATGGCAAGGCTCTGGCTTGTAAGCGCCAGAAGCAGGCAAAGGCCCAAGGCCAATATCGGGCGATGCTGTCTCATTGGACCGAGATATAGGCCCGCGCCCTCAGCCTCGGCAAGCGACAAACGCAAACAGCCCCGCCGCGTCGGGCAGGGCTGCACGCCAGTCCGTTGGATCGTATGGCTCAGGCCGTGACGGCTTGGGCCTTCGCGATCTCTTTCTTGACCTTCAGCGCGGAGGCCGACAGTTCTTCGTCCTTGGCCTTGGCCAGAAACGCATCGAGGCCGCCACGATGATCGACGCTGCGCAGGGCATGCGCCGAAATCCGCAGCTTGATGCCGCGGTTCAGGGTCTCGGATTGCAGGGTCACATCGTTGAGGTTCGGCAGATACCGACGACGTGTCTTGTTGTTGGCGTGGCTGGAGTTGTTGCCAACCATCGGGCCTTTTCCGGTCAGTTCACAGCGGCGCGACATGAGATATCCTCGTTCTTGCTGAGGGCGCGTGCTGGCCCTTCTTAACACAAACGGGCACCACCACAGGCAGCGCCCCGAATTCCGTTTGGCGTCTTTAGGCCCAAAGCACAGGCGCGTCAAGGGATTCTCGGGCTGAATTTGCCGCAATTCCGCGCCAGCCCCGCGCGTGCTATCGTGCGGCCATCGACGCCTTCGGCGAGAGTATTTGGGCCATAAAGAAGCAGGCAGGGCAGACGCAAGGGGTAGCCGTCGGTTGCGGCGGGCGTCAAACTGCGTGATTATTGGGGGAATTGGTGGAGCCTAGGGGGATCGAACCCCTGACCTCTTGCATGCCATGCAAGCGCTCTCCCAGCTGAGCTAAGGCCCCAATTCCGTTTGGCCAATCAGGCCGTGCGCCGCTCTCTAAGCAAAGCGGCGGACGGGATCAAGTGGAAAATCCCGCCCGCAGACCATTAAAGATCGTTGTCGTCCGAGGCCACGTCGGCGATGTCGTCGAGCGACACATCCTCGTCCTCGTCATCTTCGAGCAGTTCATCATCCAACTCGACATCGACGTCCTCATCATCCAGCAGATCGGTGTCTTCATCAAGAACACTCCCCGCCTTCAGCTTCTTGGTTTCCGCATCCTCGGCGTCCGGAGCCATCGAGCGCGTCTTGTGCGACGACAGCTCAACCACTTCGCCCGTGTAGGGGCTGACGATCGGGTTCTTGTTCAGGTCGTAAAAGCGTTTGCCGGTGGTCGGGCAGATACGCTTGACGCCCCATTCTTCGTTGGGCATGGGTGATCCCCTTTGAATCTCTGGTCTTGTCGACGATCCGCGTCCCCTGCCATAACATTCGACAGCTGTCAAAGCCTTTGACATGGACACCCGGACCTTAATCAGGAGGCCATATGAGCCATCACATGCTTGCGGGCAACCCCCCTGTTGAACTCTGCCTGCGTCGCAGCGCGAAAGCGCGGCGGATTTCGTTGCGGGTGTCGGGGCTGGATGGACGGGTGACGCTGACGATTCCGCGCGGCGTGACCGAGTCCGAGGCCCTGGCCTTTGCCCGCTCACGCGCCGATTGGCTGCGCGGTCATCTGGCGGAGTGGCCGGATCAGAGGTCTGTGGGGATTGGCTGCACTCTGCCGGTCGAGGGCGAGATGTTGCGAATCGCGTCCGGCAGCGGGCGGCGTATTGTCCGTGAGGCGGCGCTGCTCTGTGTGCCGGGGCCGGCAGAGAGTGTTCCCGCGCGCCTTGAGGGCTGGCTCAAGGCGCGCGGGCGCGATCGGCTTGCGGCGGCGTCGGATCATTACGCGGCCCTGTTGGGGCGGCGGTACAGCCGCCTGACCTTGCGCGACACGCGGTCGCGGTGGGGGTCCTGCTCGGCCAAGGGCGCGCTGAGCTATTCGTGGCGTCTGATCCTCGCGCCGCCTGCGGTGCTGGACTATGTGGCGGCGCATGAGGTGGCGCATCTGGCGCAGATGAACCATTCGCCCGCCTTCTGGGCCGAGGTGGCGCGGCTGATGCCGGATTATGAAACCCCGCGCGCCTGGCTGCGCCGTGAGGGTAGTGCACTGCACCGCTATCGTTTCAATGATTGACCCGCGCGCGATTTGTGATCACATGAGGCCATGCTTTTACCCT
>JBLRXE010000088.1:0-8269 GCA_047920895.1 Roseovarius sp. | reverse complement strand
GGCATAGCCCTTGGTCACGGATTTCAGCCGGTCATAGAAGTCGAACACTACCTCGTTCAGAGGCAAGTCATAGACCACCATCGCGCGGGCACCGGCATAGGTCAGATCCATCTGAATCCCGCGACGATCCTGACAGAGCTTGAGCACATCACCAAGGTACTCATCCGGCACCAGAATGGTCGCCTTGATGCGTGGCTCTTCGATATGGGCGACATAGGTCAGATCGGGCATGTCGGCAGGGTTGTGCAGGTCGCGCCGCGTGCCGTCCTTCATGTAGAGGTGATAAATCACCGACGGGGCCGTCGTTATCAGCTCGATATTGTATTCCCGCTCGATCCGGTCGCGGATCACCTCGAGGTGCAAGAGCCCCAGAAACCCGCAGCGAAAGCCAAAACCAAGCGCCGCAGAGGTTTCCATCTCATAGCTGAAGGACGCGTCATTCAGCGCCAGCTTTTCGATTGCGTCGCGCATATCCTCGAATTCGTTGGAATCCACCGGGAAAAGCCCGCAGAACACCACCGGCACCGAGGGTTTGAAGCCCGGCAGCGCCGTGGCGCATGGGCGTTTTTCATGGGTGATCGTATCGCCCACGCGTGTATCGCGCACCTGCTTGATCGAGGCGGTGATAAACCCGATCTCGCCGGGTCCAAGGCTCTCGACCTTTTCCATCTGCGGGCGGAACACGCCGATCCGCTCGACATTATAAGTGGCTTCTGTCTGCATCATATGGATGCGGTCGCCGCGCTTCATGCGCCCGTCCATGATCCGCACCAGAACGACCACGCCCAGATAGGCATCATACCAGCTATCGACCAGCATCGCCTTGAGGGGCGCGGCCTCATCGCCTTTGGGGGCGGGCAGATGCTTGACGATCGCCTCCAGCGTTTCGGGGATGCCGATGCCGGTCTTGGCCGAGACGCGGATCGCACCGGAAGCGTCAATCCCGATCACATCCTCGATCTGTTCCGCCACGCGGTCACATTCGCTTGCGGGCAGGTCGATCTTGTTGAGGATTGGCACAATCTCATGGCCCGCATCAATCGCCTGATAGACATTGGCCAGCGTCTGCGCCTCGACGCCCTGCGTGCTGTCCACCACCAGGAGACTGCCCTCGACCGCGCGCATGGAGCGGCTGACCTCATAGGCGAAATCCACATGGCCCGGCGTGTCGATCAGGTTAAGGACATAGACCTCGCCATCCTGCGCCTTGTAGTCGATGCGCACGGTATTTGCCTTGATCGTGATCCCGCGCTCGCGCTCGATATCCATGGCATCGAGCATCTGCTCCTTCATGTCACGGTCCTGCACCGTCCCGGTTGACTGAATCAAACGGTCGGCAAGGGTGGATTTCCCGTGGTCGATATGGGCCACGATCGAAAAATTGCGGATGTGCGAAAGCGGTGTCATGATGGATGGATATGTAGGGGATTTGGGGGGCGGTCAATGGGTAAGAATGCAAGAAGTATCGCGCAACGAAGTCGTGTAAATGCGAATATTCCCGCACCGATCGCAGTCAAACGCGTACTCGCGTTTTGCCGGAACCAATGAATGACGTCTTGAAACAAAAAGAACGTTCGGATGGCACGAGTTTCGACGACGCGGCCAACAACGCCGAGCGGCCCCCTCTCTCATGGCATCTTGATCCCAGAGGAGTACCATACATCGAAACTTGTGAGGGATGTTGAATGGAGGCGAGTAGGAGAATCGAACTCCTGTTCACGGATTTGCAATCCGCTGCGTAACCACTCCGCCAACTCGCCGTTCCAAGTGGTTGAGATGAAGTATCTGATCGGGCCGGATGGTGCAAGTGGGCAAAGTGGGCTTTGCGGGGCAAATTGTCAGCCGGAATGCGGCTCTATAGGCGTTGCCGCCGCTCGGGTTCTGTGCGAAAACTTGGGCATCAGAATTCCGAACGTAAGAGTTTAGATCATGACAGACTATGCTGCGCGGCGCACGATGATGGTGGACACACAGGTCCGCCCGTCTGATGTGACCAAGTTCCCGATCATCGAGGCCATGCTCTCGGTCCCGCGTGAGGCGTTCGTGCCTACCGCCCTGCGCGAAGCGGCCTATATGGGCGAAAATCTCGATCTGGGAGAGGGGAGAGTGATGCTTGATCCGCGCACGCTGGCCAAGATGCTGGATGCGCTTGAGATCGAGAACGACGATCTGGTGCTCGATATCGGCCCGGCCTATGGTTATTCCGCCGCTGTGATTGCCCGGATGGCCGAGGCGGTGGTTGGCGTTGAGGACAAGGCATCGGTCATAGCCGAGGCACAGCGCACACTTTCCGAACAGGGCGCCGACAACGTGGTCCTGCACGAAGGTCCGCTGGCAGAGGGCGCGCCGGAACACGGGCCCTATGACGTGATAATTCTACAGGGTGCGGTCGAGTATCTCCCCGAAGTGCTGGTCGCCCAACTCAAAGAGGGCGGGCGCATGGCCTGCCTTTTCACGGAAGGGGCGCTTGGGGTGGTGCGGATCGGCTACAAGATTGATGGGCGGGTCAACTGGCGCTACGCATTCAACGCGGGCGCGCCGGTTCTGCCCGGATTTGAACGGCACGCGGCCTTTATCCTGTAAGACGGGCATGGCGCGACAAGAGAGGACTGGCAAGCGAATGAGAACGAACAAGCTGTGGGCGTTCGGAGGTGTTCTCGGACTGGCGTTTTTGGGCCTTGCTCCGGTGCCGTCCAAGGCCGAGACACTTGCCGATGCGCTCAAGAGTGCGTATCTCAACAGCGGCCTTCTGGAACAGAACCGCGCCCTGCTGCGTTCCGCAGATGAGGGGGTGGCGCAAGCTGTGGCCAGCCTGCGGCCAATCATCGATTGGACGTCTGGGATCAGTGTCGATTCGTCAGATACGCGAACGCAAGGTGTCAGTCGCAACAACACCGCGACCGGGCTCAACCTCGGGATCACGGGCAGTCTTTTACTCTATGATTTCGGGCGCAGTGATTTTTTGACCGAGTCGGCCAAAGAGACGGTTCTGGCGACCCGCCAGACCCTTGTAAGTGTCGAACAATTCGTGCTGTTGACCGGCGTGCGGGCCTATATGAATGTGATCCGCAATCAGGAATTCGTGGCGTTGCGGCAGAACAACCTGCGGCTTTTGCGCGAAGAATTGCGCGCCGCGCAGGACCGGTTCGAAGTGGGCGAGGTTACGCGCACCGATGTGGCGCAGGCGGAATCCGCCGTGGCCTTGGCGCAAAGTGGGTTGGCGGCGGCGCAAGGCGATCTGACCCGCGCGATTGAGGAATTCCGCGAGGCGGTGGGGCGTGATCCGGGAGCGTTGCAGGCGCCGAGCGATCTGCCGCAACTGGGCGAGAATGTCGATGCCGCCAAGGCTGCGGCGCTCCGGCGTCATCCTGACCTGCTTCAGGCGCAGCACAATGTCGCCGCGTCCGAACTGAATATCCGCGCGGCCGAAGCGGCACTGTTGCCGACGCTGAACCTGACCGCGCGGGTGGGCGCCTCGGAAGACCTTGATGGTTCCGACATGTCGCGCACCGGCAGCCTCGGGGTTGAGTTGCGCGGCCCTATCTATCGTGGCGGTCGGCTGACCTCGCAGCAACGTCAGGCTATGGCACAGCGCGACGGGCAATTGGCGCTGCTGCATCTGGCAGGGCTTCAGGTCAAGCAGGATGTGGGCGATTCCTATGCCAACCTGCAAGCCGCCCGCGCCAGCCGCAGCGCAAGCCGCGAGGCCGTGCGCGCTGCACAAGTGGCCTTTGACGGCACCCGCGAAGAGGCGACATTGGGCGCCCGCACCACGCTTGACGTGCTGGATGCCGAGCAGAGTCTGCTCGATGCGCAAGCCAATCTTATCTCTGCCAATGCTGATGTGGTGATTGCCGCCTATTCCGTGCTGGCCTCGATCGGCGAGTTGACGGTGCGCGATCTGAATCTTGGGGTGCAGTCCTATGATCCGACGGCCTATTACGATTTGGTCAAGGATGCGCCGATTGCGAGCAGCCCACAGGGTCAGAAACTCGACCGTGTGCTGCGGGCACTGGGAAAGAACTGAAAAGTTTTTGAATCGGTTGTGTGGCGGCGCCTGCGGCGGTAAGCTCTGCACAGGCAAGAGTGGTACAAGAGCATGTCCGACCCCGTCACAAATTTGGAAATCGAGGATGTCCTGTCATCGATCCGTCGGCTGGTCTCGAATGGCCAGCCCGAGCGTCAGAGCGCGCCGCGCGCCTCTGGAGGCCTGACAGCGGATCGGCTGGTGTTGACGCCAGCCTTGCGCGTGGACGGTGGCGCGGTGGAGTCGGAGAGCCAGCGAACCGAACCGCCGGTGGCGGATAGCGATTGGGCTGAGGTGGCGGAGGCTGATGCCGGGCCAGAGCTTGCGGCTGAAACGCAGAAAGCCGATGCCGATCCCCAGAGTGATTTTAAAGATGAAAGCGCGCCGGAAGGGCTTGAGATCGAGCAATTCGAGGCTCAGGCACCGACGGATACGCCTTCCGAGTTGAGTGCTCAGGCGGCGGAATTCGAGGCGATGGTGGCGGGGCGCATCGATCAGTGGGAGCCTGATGGTGCCTCTGATGACGATTACGCCGGAGCGGTGAGTGTATCGGCGCTGAACTGGTCCGAGATGGACGGTTCAGAAAAGGAGGAAGGGATGGTCGAGGCTGAGGCTGCGCCCTCAGCCGATCCCGACTGGGACGAGGCGGATGATATGGCCTCGGAACGACATTTGCAGGACTGGCAGGATGCGGATGAGGCGGCGACACGCTCGATGAGTGATGCCGGGGCGGATCGCGGTGAGGGTCTTCTTGTGGATGATGCCGTGCTGGATGAAGAGGCGCTGCGCGATCTGGTGGCCGAGATTGTCCGGCAAGAGTTGCAGGGTGCCTTGGGGGAGCGGATCACGCGCAATGTGCGCAAGCTGGTGCGTCGCGAAATTCACCGCGCGCTGACCAGTCAGGATTTCGACTGAGCCTGCACCTCTGCGCTCAGCGACAAGAGCAGGTCGAGATCCATGTGCCGCTCCAGATGTGTGGCCAAGGCGTCGAGGGTTGTCTCGACATCCGCGCCGTAGCGCAGATTTGACCCAGCACCCAAGCCCGTAAGAAACGCTGCGCGAAACGGGTCAGAAGCGAAAAGCCCATGCAAATACGCGCCACGCACCCGGCCATTGGCCGAAGCGGCCCCCTCGGGGCGATCCCCGACCTGCAACCACGCCTGCGCGCAATCGGGGCCGGTGGTTTCCCCCAGATGGATTTCATAGCCCGCGACCGTATCGCCGCTGGCGAGATAGGTGGCCTGCGTCAAGGCCAGCCGCTTTTCCGGCTTCATGACCGTGACCACATCGAGATGCCCAAGACCGGGCACAGAGGCGGGTGGGCCCTCGATGCCTTCGGGGTCGTCAATCCGCTGGCCCAGCATTTGATAACCGCCGCAGATGCCCAGCACATGCCCGCCGCGCCGGATATGGGCGGCAAGGTCGATGTCCCAGCCTTGGGCGCGGAAATGCGCCAGATCGGCAATGGTGGATTTGCTGCCGGGGATGAGCACCAGATCGGCATCGCCGGGCAGGGGGGCGCCTGCGGCGATGATCTCGACACTCACGCCCGGTTCGCTGCTGAGGGGATCGAGGTCGTCGAAATTGGCGATGCGGCTCAGGCGCGGCACAGCCACCTTGAACGCGCCCCCCTTGGTCGAGGCGATGTCCATCACATCCTCGGCAGGAAGTCGCCACGCCTCCGCGAACCATGGGATAACGCCCAAGGAAGGCCAGCCCGTGCGCGTCACGATCTCGCGCAAGCCCTCGTCAAAGAGGCTGACATCGCCGCGAAATTTATTGATGGCAAATCCCTTGATCCGGGCGGCATCCTCGGGCGGGAGCACCACCTGGGTGCCCACAACCTGCGCAATGACCCCGCCCCGGTCAATGTCGCCCACGAGGATCACCGGCACGTCCGCGGCCTCGGCAAAGCCCATGTTGGCGATATCCCCGGCGCGCAGGTTGATTTCCGCCGGGCTGCCTGCGCCTTCGATCAGCACCAGATCGGCGGTGGTGGCGAGGCGGTGAAAACTCTCCAGCGTGGGGGCCAGCAATTGCGGTTTGGCGCGAGCGTAGTCGCGCGCGCGCAGGGTGGCAAAGCGGCGGCCCTGCACGATCACTTGGGCGCCAATATCGCTCTCGGGTTTGAGCAGGACGGGATTCATGTCCGTGTGCGGTGCACGATAGGCGGCCAGTGCCTGAAGGGCTTGTGCACGGCCAATTTCGCCGCCATCCACCGTCACGGCGGCGTTGTTGGACATGTTCTGCGGCTTGAACGGGGCCACGCTTAGGCCGCGCCGCGCATAGGCGCGCGCCAGCCCCGCTACCAGCATGGACTTGCCCACGTTAGAGCCCGCCCCTTGGATCATGATCGCGCGTGTCATTGCGATGCCCCTTTCGCCACCCTGTGCTGATACCGTTTGTCAGGGCAGGGGGGAAGGCTGGTTTCCGTCACAAAGGCCCAATTTCTCGAACTGAATCAAAAAGCCCTGCCGCAGGGCAGGGCTTTCTACAGCTGTTCAGGGAAACGCGCCTAGGCGGCTTCGGCCTGCGCCGCTGCGTTGCGACGTTCGCTTTCTTCTCGCGACAGAGCGACAGAGGTGCGCACGCCCTTCGATACGAAATCCATCAGACCGGCGACAACCCGCTCGTTCGGGTCGATCCCGGCGCAGGACAAAACTTCGCGGCCATCACGGGACCGCGCCCAGCGGGCGATCTGCTCGGGGCCATTGCCATATTTCTTGTCATCGGAAATGGCATCATCCAGAGCGGCCAGCACGACGGCCGCAAAGAGTTTACGAGCACGGTTGCCCTGTTCGGCGTTGAACGCCGTGCCGTCAACGAAATCCTTCATCATTCGTCCTTGTTCTTATTGCTCTTGCGTTTTGGGCGTAGCGGACCTTATGGCGGAGTTTTTGCGATTCGGATAGAGCGCAGTTGCATAACTTGTATGCAAATTTTGCATATCTTCCCCCGACGCATAACGACATTTCGTTGTCTTGCCACCCATCATCCCTCCAGATATAGGGATCATCAATCTTACATCAACCTTTTGTCACGGTTTGAACGCAATGCCCAAGATCAATGGAAACGAAATTCGCCCCGGTAATGTGCTGGAGCATAATGGTGGCCTCTGGGCTGCGGTCAAGGTCGATCACGTCAAGCCCGGCAAGGGCGGCGCCTTTGCTCAGGTCGAGATGAAGAACCTGCGCAATGGCACCAAGCTCAATGAACGCTTCCGCAGCGCCGACAAGGTCGAGCGGGTGCGTCTGGAGCAGAAGGATCAGCAGTTTCTCTATGAAGAGAACGGCAAGCTGGTATTCATGGATACCGAGACCTACGAGCAGATCGAACTGCCCGCCGACCTCTTGGGAGAGCGCCGCCCGTTTCTTCAGGACGGCATGACCATCACCGTGGAATTCCACGAGAGCGAGGCGCTGCACGCCAGCCTGCCGCAAAAGGTGATCTGCCGCATCGTCGAGACCGAGCCGGTGGTCAAGGGCCAGACGGCGGCCAACAGCTTCAAGCCCGCGATTCTCGATAATGGCGTGAAAGTCATGGTGCCGCCCTTTGTGGGGCAGGACGAGGAGATCGTCGTGAACACCGAGACGATGGAATATTCCGAGCGCGCCTGATGCGCTTTCACGCAGCATTTTCGGCCATGTAGATCAGGTCGCGGCGAGGCCATTACAGGCCCGCGCGCTGTCGATCGGCGTTATCTGCCACCACGGGCGCGAAGGCCGGAACATCGCGTTCCAGTGCCGGTTATCACCGCTCGCCACGGTGTGACGCCTCATGAAAATCGCCCAGATCGCCCCGCTTTTTGAAAGTGTCCCGCCGCAGCTTTATGGTGGAACGGAACGTGTCGTCGCTTATCTGACCGACGAACTGATGCGCCAGGGTCATGAGGTCACGCTATTCGCCAGCGGCGATTCGCGCACCACCGCGCGGCTGGTGCCTTGTTGTGAAAGGGCGCTGCGGCTGAACCACACCAGCTACGTGATTCCGCACAACGTCCTGCAACTGGAAATCCTGCGGCAATGTGCCGAGGCGTTCGATATCCTGCATTTCCATGTCGATCTTCTGCATCTGCCGCTGATGCGGTCGCTTGGCGTGCCGCATGTGACAACGCTGCACGGGCGGCTGGACATGCCGGATTTAGGGCCCTTCTATACGCAGTTCGCCGATGTCCCTCTGGTCTCGATCTCTCACGATCAGAGGCGTCCTATGCCGCCGGTGCGGTGGATGCGCACGATCCAG
>JBLRXE010000087.1:0-8352 GCA_047920895.1 Roseovarius sp. | reverse complement strand
CGTGGCCACGGAACAGGACCCAGAGAGAACCACAGCGGGGCCAGCCTGCCCGCGCCAAACACCCGCCTGCCCCGCCAATTCCCCCCGCGCCCGGAAATTATCGGGCAAGCCCATGGCAATGCCCGATCCACCTGTGATCAAGACCAAATCCGCCGCTGCATGGCCCAAGGCCACCAAATCCGCATCGCTGATCGCATCCGCGACGATCAACCGATGCTCCGCCGCCGCCAGTGCTTCCCGGATCGCCCCCGGCCCCTGCCGCACGACCGCTGCGCCCAGATGGCCGACCGTGCCGCGCACCTGCGCCGCCAACCAGCGACGAATATCGGGATCGGTCATCGGCGTCAGCGGATGATGCTGCATCCCGCTCTCGTTCAAGAGCCGGTCCTGCACGAAGAGATGCCCCTGATAGACTGTCCGGCCCGCCCCCGGAAAGGCCGGGCACACGATCACCTGCCGCGCCCCCAAGGCTTCGGCCAAGGCCTCGGCCACCGGGCCGATATTACCCTCGGGCGTTGAATCGAAGGTCGAGCAATATTTGAACAGGAATTGCCGGCACCCCTGCGCGCGCAACCAATCAAGCGCCGCCAGCGATTGCGCCACCGCCTCGGCCACCGGGATCGAGCGGGATTTGAGCGCGACCACCCCGGCCTCTACCCCCGCATCGGCAGGCGCAACCGGCACGCCCACATATTGCACCGACCGCATCACGGCCTTGGTCAAAGTATTGGCCAGATCGCTCGACCCGGTGAAATCATCGCCGATACAGCCCAAGAGCATCAGTCGTCCCCCGGCAATCGCAGACCTGCGCGGGCGGCGATATGCTTGGTGATGGCCGCGTCGTCCTCGCGTCCCAATCCAGCCTCCGAGGCCGCCCGATACTCGGTCAACGCCGCCTCGACCAGCGGCAGGTGTAGCGGAACGCGTGCCGCAATATCCCGGACGATGCCCAAATCCTTGGGCCAGATGTCGAGCGCGGAGCGCGGGGCGTAGTCGGCCTCGATCACATGGGGCGCGCGGTTCTCGAACATCCAGCTCGTGCCCGCCGAGACCCGGATCACCTCCAGCACCCGCCCAAGGTCCAGTCCCTGCGACACGGCCAGGGCCAGCGCCTCGCCCATCGCGGCGATATGCACGCCCGCCAGCAACTGATTGACCGCCTTCATCGCCGATCCCGGCCCGGCACCATCGCCCAAGCGATGCACCGTTCCGGCCAGTGCCGCCAGCACCGCCTCGGCCCGCTCAAACGCCTCTGGCCGCCCCGATGCCATGACCGAAAGCCGCCCCTCCGCCGCCTTGACCGCCCCGCCCGAAATGGGCGCATCGAGATAGAGTAGCCCCCGGCGCGCGGCGTCCTCCTCCATCTCGCGGGCAAACTCCGGCGCGACCGTGGCACAGCCCAGAATGACCCCGCCCGTCTGCAGCCCCTCGGCCCAGCCTCCGGCACCAAAGAGCGCGGCGCGCGTCTGCGCCGCGTTGAGCACGACACACACCAAGGCGTCCGCCTTGGGCGATGTCCGCTCCAGCGCATGCCCGCCCGCCGCAACCAGACAATCCCGACGCCCCGCATCGGGATCATGGCCATAAACCGAGAACCCGGCCCGCAACGCCGATTGCGCCATGCCAAGGCCCATCGACCCCAGCCCTGCAAAATGAACGATCTCTGTCATGGCCTCACCGCGAGAATGGTTTGCATCGGCCAGAGCGTGATGGCCGGAATATAGGTGATCAGCATCAAGGCCCCGAAGACGGTCAGCACGAACCAGAAAAGATGCGGAATGACCTTTTCAATCGAGAGATTGGCCACCGCGCAGGCGGCAAAGAGATTGACCCCAAGCGGCGGCGTGATCATCCCCAACGCCAGATTGACCACGATGATCAACCCGAAATGTACCGGATCAACCCCGTAAGACACCGCAATCGGCGCAAGGATCGGCGCCAGCACAAGGATCGCCGCCGAGGTCTCGATGAACATGCCCACCACCAGCAGCATCAGGTTGACCACCAGCAGAAACGCAATGCGGCTCTCGAAGATGTCCTTGAACCAGGCCGCGATTTCATTGGGCAGTCCCGAGCGCGTGATGAGGAACGAGAAAAGCGCCGCCGCCGAGATGATAAGCATGATCGCCGCCGTCGCCAGCACCGTTTTTTTCAGAATCTCGGGCAGGTCGGCAAAGCGCAGTTCGCGGTAGAACACCATGCCCACGATTACGGCCGCCGCGACGGCCGCCGCACTCGCCTCTGTCGGCGTGAAGACCCCGGAATAGATACCGCCCAGGATCACCACCGGCACGATCAACGCAGGCAAGGCGGACCAGAGCGCCGGGACCACCCTTGGCCGGTCGCGCCCATCCTCAAGGCCAATGCCGCGCACCCGGCAGAGGATCAGCACCAGTGCCATCAGCGACCCCGCCACCAGAAACCCCGGCCCGATGCCCGCAAGGAACAACTGGCCAATCGAGGTATCCGTCGAGACACCGTAGAGGATCAGCGGGATCGACGGCGGAATGAGCACACCCAATTCGGCAGAGCTTGCCTGAACCGAGGCCGCCATGGGGGCCGGATAGCCATGCTTCACCATCGCCGGAATGAGGATCGCGCCAATCGCAAAGGTCGTGGCCACCGACGAGCCAGAGACCGAGGCGAACATCATGCAGGTCAGCACACAGGACGCGGCCAAACCGCCTTGGATACCGCCCACGATGGATTTCGCCAGCTCCACCAGGCGATGCGAAATCCCCCCCGCCGACATGAGATTGCCCGCGAGGATAAAGAGCGGAATCGCCATCAGCGGAAAGCTGTCGATGCCCGTGAACATCCGTTGCGCCACCAAGAGCAGCGGCAGGCGGCCATGCGCCTCGATGCCGATGACCGAAGCCAGACCAATCGCCACGGCAATCGGCACCCCGGCCAGAAAAAAGATAGCGAGCGACAGGGCAAGGGCTGTGTTCATTGCAGGCCCGCCGAAAATTCATGCGCACCCTGCCGGATCGCGCGCAGCATACAGCCCAGTATGGCCAGCAGAATAAAGACCGACCCCACCGGCAGCGCCGCGTAGACCCAGGCGATCGAGATTTCCAATGCCGCCAGCTTTTGCGGCATCACGCGTTCGGTCATCGCCCAGCCCTGCCAGAAAAGGATGCAGAAGAATACCACTGACAATCCCATCGACACGAGATAGAGCGCAAAGCCCAGACGCGGCGGCAAGACCTTTTGCACGATCTCGACCGCGATCATTGAACCTTCGCGAAAGGCGGGGGCCACGGCCAGAAACACGCACCAGATCATCGCAGAGCGCGTGATGACCTCGGACCAGGTCGAAGGGCGACCGAACACGAAACGCGTCGTCACCTGATAGAGCGCGAGACCGACCGCGATCAGCAGAAAACCTATGGCCAACCGCAGGGCCAGTTGCGTGGTCACGGCCTCTAGTCTCAGAAACAGCGTCATGGGGGCCCTTCCGTCAAAAAAACCGGCGCGACGCGCGCGCCGGTTTCAGGGTTGCAGGTCGGATTACTGGACGGCTTTGATCCGTTCGATCATCTCTCCACCATACTGATCCGTATATACCGAATAGGACGCTTCTTCGGCCAGCGCCGCAAACGGCGCCTTGTCGATGTCGGTGATCACCTCCATGCCGTTATCGCGCAAGAGGGCGACACCCGCCTCTTCCAGCCGGTTGACCTCGGCCCGCGTTGCCGCCGCACTTGCCTTGGCCGCTGCCGCAAACCAGCCGCGCTGCTCATCACTCAGACTGTCGAGCAGCACCGGCGAGGCGAGAACCGCGGCAGGCGAATAGACATGCCCCGTGAGCGAGACATATTTCTGCACCTCCCAGAATTTGGATGCGGTGATCACTGTGACCGGGTTTTCCTGCCCGTCCACCACGCCCTGCTGCAAGGCCGAGAACAGCTCGGGAAAGGCCATCGGCGTGGGGGCTGCGCCCATGCCCTCGAACGCCGCCATATGCACCTTGTTCTCCATCGTGCGCAGCTTCAGCCCCGCCAGATCTTCGGGTGTGCGCACGGCGCGCTGCGAGTTGGTCACATGGCGAAACCCGTTTTCCGACCAGGCCAGCGCCACCAGATTGTTCTTGCTGATCTCATCCAGCAATTCCTGCCCGATCGCGCCATCCAGCACGGCACGGGCATGGTCATAATCGCGGAACAGGAACGGCAGATCGAGCGCATAGACCTGCGGCACGAAATTGCCCAAGGGGCCGGTGGAGGTGATCACCACATCGAGCGAACCGATCTGCAAGCCCTCGATCATGTCCCGCTCGCCGCCCAATTGCCCAGCAGGCGCCTGTTCGCCGCCAAAGGTGCCGCCCGACAATTCGGTCAACGTGTCGATAAAGGCCTGCGCCCCCACCCCGTAATGCGACGTGGGCGACAGCGCGTGCCCCACCACGATATTCTGTTGCGCCTCGGCCGCCGTGGCCAGACCCAGCGCGGCAATCGCGCCCAGTGCAAAAAACTTCATGTGATCCTCCTCCTTGGTTTTCGTTGCTTCAGCCGTCCGGGGCTTCCCGCGCCCCGTCAGCCTGTTGCCAGACTATCCATATGTTCGCGGACAATCTCGGCAAAATCCCTGTTGGGCACAAATCCCAGCGCCTCGGCGCGCGGCGTGATGATCTGCCCCGGCCATGTCGTCACGATCCGCTCTATCGCGGCGTCGGGACGCTCTGTGACCCGCGCCGCCACCTCGGCCCCTGCCAGCGCCTCCAGCGTCTCCAGCATCGTGCCCACCGTCACTGAAATGCCCGGTAGCGTGAGCGTGGTTTCCGGCCCCAGATCGGATTGCGCCAGCCCCACGGCGGTCAGCGTATAGTCGAGCGCCTTGGCGGGCGAGGCAAGATGCATCCGCAGATTACGTCCGACCGGCAACTCCGCCGCCATCCCGGCCAGCGGCTCGCGGATAATCCCGCTCGCAAAGCCCGAGGCCGCGCGATTGGGCTTGCCCGCCCGCACCGCGATGGTCGGATAGCGCAGCGCGCGCCCCTTGATAAACCCCTTGCGGCTGGCATCGCGCACCAGCAATTCCCCCATCAGCTTTTGCGTGCCATAGGACGACAGCGGCGCAGGCAAGGTGGCTTCGGAAATCGTGTCATTGTCGGCGCAGGAAAACACCGCGACCGACGAGGAAAAGACAAACACCGGCGGCTTGCGCAAGCCGCGACAGACGTCGATCAGGGCAATGGTGGATTGCAGGTTGACCGCCATGCCCAGCGCGTAATCCTCTTCCGCCTGCCCCGAAACGACACCGGCCAGATGGATCACCAGTTCCGGCGCATCCTCGGCAATCCGCGTCAGAACCTCCGGGCCGTCTAGAGGGCCGGGCACCGCATGCACCCGGCGGCAGGACTGCGCCAGATCGCGCAACGGGGTCTCGGCAATGTCGGTGGCAAGAATCGCCGCAATCCGGCGCTCTTGCCCGTCCACGATCAGGCTGTCCCGCTCAGAGAGTGCGCGCACAACCCGCTGACCGATGAATCCCGCCGCTCCGGTAATCAGAATACGCACGCCAAATCCCCCTCGGCGGCAACTGAACCAAGTTATGACAGCGCTGTCAATACGGTTCTGTCCGATGGCTCTCAAGGCAGGGAGGCCGCATTGGAACTTGACGTTATGGGACGAAGAAGGCGGGCAGATACTACGCGCGCAGAACAAGGCGCAGCGCGCCGCCGCGCGGTTCTGCACTTGGGGATGATCTCTGCCCCCTTACAGATTTCAAATGACAGCGCCGTCATTTTGCGCAATCTGGGGTTATGGACCCGAACGCGCCCGATACCCCCTCCCGCCGCCCCACCCTCTCGCAGGTAGCCAAGGCCGCTGGCGTGAGTGAAATCACCGCCAGCCGCGCCCTACGCGGCGGCAGCGCCGTGGCCAAGAGCACCCGCCACAAGGTCGAGCGCGCCGCGCACGCGCTCAACTATGTGCCGAACCGACTGGCCGGGACGCTTGCGGGCGGCGCCTCGCGTCAGGTGGGCGTGATCCTGCCCTCGCTCTCCAACATCGTCTTTGCCGATGTGCTCAAGGGGCTGGAAAGCCGCCTTGAGGATGACGGCTATCACCCGATCCTGGGCATTTCCCACTACGACGCAGACCGCGAAGAACACCTCTTGCGCGATCTTCTGTCGTGGCGGCCTGCGGGGATCGTTCTGGCCCCCAGCTCGGGCAACGCCGCCACACGCGCGCTCTTGCGCGCCGCCGAAATGCCGGTGGTCGAGGTGATGGACACCGACCCCGAGGCCGCCGACATGGCCGTGGGGTTCTCGCACCGCGCCGCAGGCCGCGCCATGGCGCATTATCTCATCGGGCGCGGCTATCGCCGGATGGCCTATATCGGCCATGACATCGCCACCGATTTCCGCGCCCTCGCCCGACTAGACGGGTTCCGCGACGGGCTGGCCGATGCCGACCTCAGCCTCTGCGAAACGCTCATCCTGGGTGGCCCCTCTTCGGTGCCCTTGGGGCGCGAGGGGCTGGCACGGCTGCTGGCCCGCCCCCATCCGCGCCCCGAGGCGGTGTTCTTTTCCAATGACGACATGGCCGTGGGCGGGGTTTTCCACTGTCAGACCGCCGGTCTCGCGCTGCCCCAGGACATCGCCCTGGCCGGGTTCAACGGCCTCAGCATCGGGCAGGCGTTGCCAACGCCGCTGACCACCATCGCCTCGAACCGCGAACGCATCGGCTTTGTCGCCGCCGACCACATCCTGCGCCGCCTCAAGGGCGAGAGCCCGTCCCGGATCACGCAGATCGACTTTCGCCTCATCCCCGGCGCGACAGCCTGAGACTGGCAATCCCGCACCCCCGCCCCATCTAGCCTCTCACGAAAGCGCAACACAGGCAGGCGGCATGAGCGACAGCAACGAACAGACCCGCACCGCCCCCGTGCCCGGCCACCGTATTGGCCGCATGCTGCGGCTGAGCGGCATGACCACGGGCATCATGGGCGACATGCTGGCAGGCGGCCTGCGCGCAATGGCACAGGGCCAGCGCCCGCACCTGCCCGGCCTGCTGCTCACCCCCGCCACAGCGCGGCGGATCACCCGCGATCTGGGGCAAATGCGCGGGGCGGCGATGAAGCTGGGGCAGATGCTCTCGATGGACACGGGCCTTGTGCTGCCGCCCGAGATGACCGCGATCCTTGCCGCCCTGCGCGCCGAGGCACCGCATATGCCGCCCAAGCAATTGCAATCGGTGCTCAATACCGCTTGGGGCGCGGGCTGGTATGGGCGTTTCAAACGCTTTGATCTGCGCCCCTTCGCCGCCGCCTCGATCGGGCAAGTCCACCGCGCGCAGACCCCAGATGGCCGCGATCTGGCGATCAAGGTGCAATACCCCGGCGTGCGCGCCAGCATCGACAGCGATATAGACAATCTGGCAACTCTGCTGCGCGTGCCGGGCCTCATCCCGCGCGAGATGGACCTCACCCCGATGCTGCGCGAGGCCAAGGCGCAACTGCATCAAGAGGCGGATTATACCGCCGAGGCGCGCCACCTGCGCGCCTTCCATCACCTTCTCGCCGGGTCAGAGGCGTTTCTCCTGCCGGAATTACAGCCCGACCTCAGCACGCCAGAGGTGCTGGCCATGTCCTATGTCGAGAGCCAGCCCATAGAGGCGCTGACCGACGCACCCCAGGATCTGCGCGACCGCGTGGCGCACAACCTGATCGACCTCACCTTGCGGGAACTTTTTGCTTTTGGGCGGATGCAGACCGATCCCAATCTGGCCAATTACCGCTTTGATCCCGGCACAAGGCAGATCGTGCTGTTGGATTTCGGGGCGGTGATGGCGATTGATCCCGCCCTCACTACCGATTTCCGCGCCCTGCTCAACGCAGCCCTCGACCGGGACGCCGCGCGCACCCACGCCGCCATGCTGCGCATCGGCTATTTCGACGCCGCCACAGCGCCCCGGCATCAGGCGCTGATCCTTCAGATGTTCGACACCGCCATGACCCCGCTGCGCCAGAGCGCGCCTTTTGATTTCGGCGCCTCCGATCTGGTCGCCACCCTGCGCGACATGGGGCGCGCCATGGGGTCCGAGCGCGACCTCACCCATGTGCCGCCCCCCGCCGCAATGTTCCTGCACCGCAAGATTGGCGGGATTTACCTACTCGCCGCGAAACTGCGGGCACGCGTCGCCCTGCGCCCGCTGCTGGAGCGCCACCGCTGACGGCATGGCACGCGCCCCACCGCCCCCGGCCCCTACCCGGGAATGACAAACCGCCGGTCGGGATGCGCCAGCCAATCCGCCGAACGCGCCCTGAGCGCGCCCACCAAAGGCGCGACACCGGCGGCGTGGCGGGGGACGGCCGCGGCGGCCAGCAGGCCCGCCTCGACCCGGG
>JBLRXE010000086.1:0-8357 GCA_047920895.1 Roseovarius sp. | reverse complement strand
GTGCAGACGGTCGAGCATATCCTGGGCCTTTATGATTATCGCCTGCGGGTCGTGGCGCGGGATATTTCCGATTTCGAGCGCGTGCTGCGCCGCCGGATCATGACCCTGCCGGGGGTAGGCGATCTCGAGGCCAATGTGCTGTTGAGCGAGGAACGCCGTCCGGGGCCGATTGGCTGACGCGGGGGCTTGTTCAGGGTCTGCGAATGGTTATCTTTGCAGATCATGGGCTATCGCCTTAAAAAATCCGACAAAACCCTGACCGCGGCGATCCGTCGGATCGCGCGCGAGCAGATCGACCGCGCCTTGACCGCTATAGATCGCCCCGGGGATAACCGCGAAGGAATCCACGAAGCGCGCGCCTGCTGCAAGAAACTGCGTGGTCTGATCCGCCTTGTGCGCCCCTGTTTTCCGGCGTTCGACTTGGAGAATGCCGCTTTTCGTGACGCGGCGAAAGGTCTTGAGGCTCTGCGTGCGGGTGGTGCGGGCCGCGAAACCCTGGACCGGCTTGCCGCGTCCGCACCCGCAGGGCTTGATCTGGGTGTGCTCACCGAAATCCGCGCGGGCTTTGATGCCGAGAATGTGCCTGCGCTAGTCACCGACCGTGCCGCTGATATTGCGGCGTTTCGCGCGCACCTTTGCGCTTCGCGGGACCGCCTCGACACTTGGACACTCGCTGGAAAAGGCTTTGCCCCGGTGCGCAAGGGCCTGAAAAAGAACTATGCGCAGGCCTGTGACGGGTTCAAACGCGCAAGAAAAAGCGGCGCGCCGGAGGCCTTTCACGATTGGCGCAAGTCGGTGAAATATCACTGGTATCACGCCCAGTTGCTGCGTGGCCTGAAGCCAAAGCGCATCGCGCCGCAGCGCGCCCATGCCAAGGCCCTCGGCGAGGTGCTGGGCGACCATCACGATCTTTTCGACTTGCGCGCGCATCTCAGAGAGGGGGCGTTTGCACCCAAAGCCGTGGCGCGGCTACAAGAGCCGATCATGCAGGAAATGGCACGTCTGGAGGCGCGGGCACTGGCGATTGGGGCGCTATTGCTTGCGGACCATCCCAACACGCTCGCCCGTCGCTGGCAGGGCTGGTGGAAGGCTTGGTAGGCCCAAAGAGAGGCGTGGACATTCCGGCAAGCCCCGCGCAATCTGGCACCTGACACGGAATGAGGAGACATCCATGACTGCCCTGCTTGACCACGTCGATCCCGACGGCCTTCTGGAATATTCGGTGGTTTTCACCGACCGCTCGCTCAACCATATGTCTACGTCTTTTCAAGAGGCTATGCGTGATATTTCATCAATGCTGCGGGATGTCTATGCCGCCGATGCGGTGGCGCTCGTGCCGGGTGGCGGCTCTTATGCGATGGAATCCGTGGCGCGGCAATTCGGGCGGGGCGCGCATGCGCTCGTTGTGCGCAACGGCTGGTTTTCCTTTCGCTGGAGTCAGATTTTCGACGCGGGCCAGTTCACCTCCGACACGACCGTCTGCATGGCGCGGCAAACCGGCAACGGGGCGACCACGCCCTTTGCACCTGCGCCCATCGAAGAGGTCGTGGCCAAGATCCGCGCAGCAAAGCCCGATGTGGTCTTTGCCCCGCATGTGGAAACCTCTGCCGGTCTGATCCTGCCTGACGATTATATCACCGCCCTGGCCGGGGCCGCGCATGAGGTGGGCGCGCTGATGGTGCTGGATTGCATCGCCTCGGGCTGTGCCTGGGTGGACATGCGCGCGACGGGTGTCGATGTGCTGATTTCCGCACCTCAAAAGGGCTGGTCTGCCTCGCCCTCAGCCGGTCTGGTGATGCTCTCGACGCGCGCGGTGGCGCGTCTGGAAGAGACCACGTCTGACAGTTTCGCGCTCGACCTCAAGAAATGGCGTGCCATCATGCAGGCCTATGAAAATGGGGGCCACGCCTATCACGCGACCATGCCCACCGATGCGCTGCGCGGGTTCCGCGATACGATGATCGAAACCCGCGATTACGGGTTCGAGCGTCTGCGCGATGCACAGTGGGAATTGGGCAATGGTGTGCGGGCCATGTTGGCCGCGCGCGGCGTGACCTCTGTCGCCGCAGAAGGCTTTGGCGCGCCGGGCGTTGTGGTCAGCTACACCAGCGATCCCGATATTCAGAACGGCAAGAAATTCATGGCGGAGGGTATGCAGATTGCCGCGGGCGTGCCGTTGCAAGTGGGGGAACCCGAGGGCTTCCGCACCTTCCGTCTCGGGCTTTTCGGACTTGATAAGCTCTATGACGTTCCCGCCGCGCTCAAACGGCTGGAAACGGTGCTTGATAAGGTACTCTGAGCCTCAGCCCCGCGCGCCAAGGCCCATCTGCATCAGGGTCTTGCGCACCGGGGCCAGCGAATAAATCGCGCTCAGCGCCTGTGCGCGTGCATCCCGCAAGGGCTGCGCGCTCAGCATCGAGGCGCGGTTGAGAAGGTCGATGCCCGTCACGCGCGCCTGCACCTCCAAATGCCTGCGGCGATGGTAGGTGTCGAGCATCTGACGGTCGCCCAAGCGGTCCGGGGTCGCCTCTGCCAGTTCCAGCAATACCCGCATATCGCCCAGTGACATATTGAGCCCCTGCGCGCCAATCGGCGGCACCACATGCGCAGCCTCAGCCACAAGCGCCACACGCTCTGCCGCCATCCGCGCGGCCACTTGGCTGATGATCGGCCAGACGGTGCGGCGTGACGCCAGCGTCAAAGGCCCGAAGAGGTGGCAGGTGCGGGCGTTCATCATGGCCTCGAATTCGGGCACTGGCAGGGCAGCCAAACGCGCTACCTCTGGTCCCTCTTCCATCCAGACGACGGCTGAGGAAGGCCGTCCCTCGTGATCGGGCAGCGGTACAAGGGTGAAGGGCCCGCCAGAGCGGTGAATTTCGGTCGAGACATTGTCATGAGGGATCGGATGCGTGACGGCAAAGGCAAGCGCCTTTTGCCCGTAACGTGTTGTTTTTACGGCAATGCCCGCCGCCTCACGGATCGGAGAGTTGCGCCCGTCGGCTGCAATCACCAAGCGGCATCGCACGCGGGTGCCATCGCTCAGCCCCACGCGCGCCTCGGCCTCGCGGGTAAACAGCGTGGTGGTGCCAGTGCCGGGTTTGAACGTGACCGAAGGCAGGCTGTCCAGATGCGCCACCATCTCGCGCCGCAAGAGCCAGTTGGGCAGGTTCCAGCCAAAGGGGCGCTCGGAAATGTCGCTGGCGTTGAATTCACGCACGACGCGCGGTTCGGGCACCTCGCCGCCTGCATCGACGATCCGCATCACTTGCAAATCGGTGGCATGCGGGGCCAGCCGCGCCCAGAGACCGGCCCGATCCAAGAGCGCCTGCGCAGGCTGCAAGAACGCCGTGGTGCGCAGGTCAGAGCCCTCCGCATCGCGCGCGGTCACAGGCGGGGTGGGATCGACGCAGAGCACGGAAAACCCCGCATTGCCAAAGACGGCAGCCGCCGTCAGACCGGCGACACCGCCGCCCGAAACCACGATATCATAGTCTGCCTGTGCCATCCTGAGAACCTTCGAAAGGGGTCTACCGCCCGCTCAGCCCCGAGAAATCAACAACAGCAGCACCCAGATCACGGGGACAAGAGCCAGTGCCGGGATATAAAGCCCCGGAATGCCCCAGAGCGCAATGCTTGTGGCCCATCCGGCCAGAAAAACCGCCACGCTCAGCAGGATCGGGCCAACGGCAGCGGCATCGGGATCATGGCTCTTGGTGGCGGCGTTTTTGGCATCGGCGGGGGCTGTGGTCGCGGTCATGTCGGGCCTCATGGGTCAAAGATGAATCTTGCCCTGCATAGATATGCCGCCCCCCCTGCCTTCAAAGGGACGTATCGCCGCAGCGATCAGACCAGACGCGCCAGAAACCCGCCCAGATCATCGGTGTGGTGGTGAATGTGATCCGCCTCGATCCGTTCTGGGGCCACATGCACGGTGCGCATCCCCATGGCATGCGGGGCCGCCAGATTGCGCGGCTCATCCTCGAACATCGCGGCAGTCTGGGGGGCGCTCTGGTCCTGTGTCAGGATGGCGTGAAACGCTTCGGGTTCCGGCTTGGGCCGGTATCCGGCATGCTCCACGCCGTAAACCGCGTCAAACGCCCCCGATAGCCCGCGCGCTGCGATCACCCGCTCGGCATAGGGGGCAGAGCCGTTGGTATAGACGATCTTGCGCCCTGGCAGCGCGCGAATGGCGGTGTTGAGCGCCGCGTCCGGCTCCAGTTGATCGAGCGAAATGTCGTGCACCGCCGCAAGATAGGGGCCAGGATCGAGATCATGCAGCCGCATCAACCCGGCCAGCGTCGTGCCATGCGCGCGCCAGTAATCATGGCGCAGCCGGTCCGCCTCGGCATGGGGCACGCGCAGCATGTCCATCACGAACCGTGTCATCCGCGCCTCGATCTGATCGAAGAGACGCGCCGAGGGCGGATAAAGCGTGTTGTCGAGGTCAAAGACCCAAGTGCGGATATGGGTGAAATCGGGTTTGGGCATGGCGCAGATATAGGCGGGCGCGACATCGCGTGCAATCGCCCAAGGCTTGCTCCCGCGCCCAAAGCGCGTAAGGTTCCCCACCGATAGACAAAAGAAACGGACATGCTGATGAAACCGCCCCCTACAGATGCCTATTCGCTCATTCTGGAAGCGATAGACGTTGGCATCTTCAAGCCCGGAGACCGTCTGGTCGAGAGCGATCTGGCCGAACGCTTTGGCGTGTCGCGCACGCCCATCCGTGAGGCGCTGCAACGGCTTGAGACGCAATCCATGCTCACCCGCGACGGGCGGAGCCTGATCGTGTCATCGTTGGATTACAACCAGTTGGCCGAACTTTATGTGGTGCGCGCCGAGCTGGAGGGGCTGGCTGCGGAACTGGCCGCGCGTCATGCCACGCCCGAAGAGGTGCGCGTGTTGCGCGACATGGTCGAGGATGATCGCGCGCTTTTGGGCCGGCCGGTGGACCTGGCACGCGCCAACCGTCGGTTTCACAAGCAGATTCACCTGGCCTCGCACAATCGCTTTCTGGTGCAGCAACTGGACTTGGTGCATCGGTCCATGGCGCTTTTGGCGACCACCTCTCTTGCGGCGATCGGCCGGGATGAGGATGCGCTGCGCGAACATGATGCGATTGTTTCGGCCATTGAGGCCCATGATGGCGCGGGAGCAGCGCAGGCCCTGCGCGATCACATCTCAAAGGCCTTTGTGACCCGGCTCAAGCTTGATTCCGGAGAGGTCAAATCCACCGTCTGAGATACGCCGCCCTCGGGCCGCGACCGAGAGGCCATGGGTGGTTTTGTCCCAGAAGAACGGCTTGAAGATCAGCTCGTAAAGCGCCTTGTAGGCGGCAATTGCCCCGAGTGGCGTGTAGAAATGCAGGGTCGGGGCCCATGCCATCAGGTGCCGGTGGCGCGGCCCTGATACCGAGGTCATGTGAATGCAGATATTCAGAACCTCGACCATCAGAAAGAGGCTGCCCAACCCGACCAGCACCGCATGCGGCAGCACCGGGTCGAGCGGATGCGGCAGGCCAAAAAGCACCAGCCAAAACGACCACAGGAACGGCGCCAGCAGGAATTGCGAGAGCGCCGAGACGAAATGCGCCTGAAAGCCCCAGAACTTGCGCGGCCCAAGTTGCGCATAGAGCAATCGGGGGCGGCGCATATGCACCAGATAGGTGGTCATATATCCCTTGAGCCAGCGGGAGCGCTGTTTGATCCAGGGCCAGGCGCGGCAATTGGCCTCTTCCTCGGTCACGGTATGGATCATTTCCGTACGATAGCCATGCCTTGCGAGGCGAAAGCCCAGATCGGCATCCTCGGTCACGTTATGCGCGTCCCATCCGCCCAATTCCTCGAGCACATCACGCCGGAAATAGAGCGTGGTGCCACCCAAGGGAATGGCCAGCCCCAGCCGTGCCATGCCCGGCATCAGGGTGCGGAACCATGTGGCGTATTCGATGGTGAAACACCGCGCCAGCCAGTTCTGGGTGGGATTGTAATAGTCTAGAATGCCCTGGAGACAGGCCACTTCGCGCGGAACCTGTTGAAACCGGCGGGCGACGATGGTGATCTGATCGGCCTCGGGCGCGTCCTCGGCATCGAAAATGCCGATGATGTCGCCCTGACAGAAATCGAGCGCGTAATTCATTGCGCGCGGTTTGGTGCGTGGTTTGCCATCGGGCACGATCACGGGCCGCACCCAAGGTGGCAGGTCAATGGCCGCCAGTGTCTGACGGGTCAGCGCGTCCTCTTCCTCGAGCACGAGGATCACGTCGAGCAGGCATTTCGGGTATGTCAGGCGGCTCAGCCTGGCGATCAGCGCATGGGCAATCTCGGTCTCGCGAAAGAGCGGCACGAGGATCGACACCTTGGGCAGGGGCTGTGTCGGGGGGCAGGAAACGCGAGCTGTGGCCTGTCTGGCAGAGGTCTGCGCCAAAAAGGCTGCGATCTTGAGACCGGCAGAGACAAAGAGCGTAAAACAGGCCCAGAAGGCAAACACACCGAACACCGCGACCGGAAAGGTGAGGCTCAGCGCCGCGATGACCGCAATCGCCGCAAGCGTCAGCTTCAGGCGGCGGGTCGGTGTGGCCCGCCAAGTGCGGCAACTCTCGATTTCGGGCACGCGCGCCTCGGCCATGGCGCGCAGGAGGTTGCGATGCTCTTGGGCGATGCGGTCTTGAATCGCGTGGCGCGGGGCCATCACCGCGCGCGCGCGCTCCAGCGTGCGGGGCAGGGCGGGGCGCAACGCGGCAAGGCTCTCGGGCCCGCCCGTGGCCAGAACCGGGGCACCGGACGCGGAGATGAGCGGCAGCACGCCATGTTTGAGCAGGAGGCGGGGATCAACGCCCGCGTCCACCGTGCCAGCGCGCGCCAGATCCTCGGCGCTCAGTTTTTTGCTGGAGAGGCGGCGGGCGTGGGCGGCGAGCAGGTCGTCTTCGGTGGCCAGTCCTTCGGCCTGAAGGATACGGTCAAGCGAGGTATCGCAATGCCGCCGGACCATTTCCGCCAAGGTCGCATCCGAGCGGCTGATCGCGCCCGCGCGCACCAGTTCGCGCCCCAGTGGATTGATGGGCGCCCGCGCGCCGGGGCCAGATGCCCCCATGTGGCGCAGTTCGGAAATCCCCATATCGCGACCCTTCTTCTTGCGGTTGCAGGAAGGCTATCGCGCGCTTGGTTAAGGATGTTTTAACGATAGGTTAACAGGAGCGGGATTCTTTACGTTATTTAGCCATCGAGGCTGCGAAACGCTCAAAAAGGTAAAAGCTGTCTTGCGGGCCGGGACTCGCCTCGGGATGGTGTTGCACCGAAAACACCGGGCGATCCTGGATCCGGATGCCACAGTTCGACCCATCAAAGAGAGAGACATGCGTTTCGATTACGCCGGCAGGCAAGGTCTGGCTATCGATCGCAAAGCCGTGATTCATCGAGGTAATCTCGACCTTGCCGGTTTCCAGATCCTTGACCGGGTGGTTGGCGCCGTGGTGGCCGTGGTTCATCTTGATGGTCTGCGCCCCAAGGGCGAGCGCGAGCATCTGGTGCCCAAGGCAGATGCCAAAGATCGGCAGCCCCGCCTCCAGAACGCCACGGATCATCGGTACGGCATATTTTCCGGTCGCCGCCGGATCGCCGGGGCCGTTGGACAGAAACACACCATCGGGCGAATGGGCCAGCACATCCTCGGCGGTGGCGCTTGCGGGCAGCACGGTCACATCGCACCCCGCACTGGCGAGGCATCGCAGGATATTGCGCTTGGCACCGTAATCAACCGCGACGACCTTGTGCCGGGCGTCGGTCTGGCGGGCATAACCCTCGGGCCAGGCCCACCGCATTTCATCCCAGCGATAGGCCTGCGCGCAGGTCACATCCTTGGCGAGATCCACGCCCTCCAGCCCAGCAAAACCACGGGCGCGGGCCACGAGGGCCTCGACATCGAATTTCCCTTCGGGATCATGGGCAAGGGCCACATGCGGCGCGCCCTGCTGACGGATCGCGCGGGTCAGACGGCGGGTGTCGATCCCGCCGATCGCGATGCGGCCCCGCCGCGTCAGCCAGTTGATCAGATGTTCCTGCGCGCGCCAGCTGCTCGGCTCGGTCGGGTCCCATTTCACGACCATGCCTTCGGCCACCGGCTCGGCGGTCTCATCATCCTCGACATTGACGCCGGTGTTGCCGATATGCGGAAAGGTGAAGGTCACGATTTGCCCGGCATAGCTGGGATCGGTCATGATCTCCTGATAGCCGGTCATCGCGGTGTTGAAGCACAGCTCTGCCGTGGTCACGCCGACCGCGCCGAACCCGCGACCGTAGAACAGCGAGCCATCCGCGAGGGCTAGGCAGGCGGTCGGGCGGGGGGTGGACGCTTGGGCC
>JBLRXE010000085.1:0-8369 GCA_047920895.1 Roseovarius sp. | reverse complement strand
CAGAGTTGCGCCAGAACGCCATCGTGCCGCAGCTTCTGGCGCGGGACCCGGCGCTGATTGGGGCGCTCAATACGCAGGATTATGCGCAATCCACCCAGCGGCTGATTTCCTTTCTCGAAGAGATTGGCGCGGCCGGACTGACCCTCTTGGACAAGGACGGGCGCGCGGTGGCCGCAACAGACCGGTTGCGGCTGGGTGAAAGCCACAAGTCGGCGGCCTATTTCGTGGATGCGATGCGCTCGCGCGATACGATTTTCCATGTTTTGCGGCAGGAAACCGGGCAGTTCAACTTTTACTACTCGCGCCGGATCGAGACCCAGAATGGCACGTTGGGCGTGATCGTGGTCGAGGTGGATCTGCGCAAATACGAGCGCGCCTGGGCGGGGATTTCCGATGCGGTCATGGTCACGGATACCGAAGGGCGGATCATTCTGGCCACCGAACCGCGCTGGCGCGGGTTGACAGAGGCCGAGGCGCTGCGCCGCGAGCCGGTCAAGAGTGCCATCAAGCGTGCCATTCAGTCGACCTCGGATTGGACCGCGCTGCCGGCGGATGCCTATGTGCGCGGCGAGGCGGTGATGCGGGTCGAGGGGCGTGTTGCCTTTCGTGGATGGCGGATCGCGGGGTTCACCACCTACACGGCGGTGCGCGACAAGGTGAACGGCTATCTCGCGCTCGAAATCATGGGATTCGCGATTCTTCTCGCCTTTGCGTTCTACTTTCTCAACCGCAAGGCGGCGCTGCGCATGGCGCTGTTTCAGCGGGAATCGGCAGAGCTTCGCGCATTGAATGTCCGTCTCCAGCGGGAAATCGCCGAGCGACGGCGCGCGCAAGAGAACCTCGCGCAGGCCGAACAGACCATCCAGCAAAGCTCGAAACTGGCGGTGCTGGGCGAGATGTCGGCGGCGGTCAGCCATGAGTTGAACCAGCCGCTTGCCGCGATGAAAACCTATCTCGCGGGGGCGCGGCTTCTCTTGTCACGCAACCGCCCCGATGAGGCGCTCTCGGCTTTTCAGCGGATCGACGATCTGATCGAGCGGATGGGGGCGATCACCAAGCAGCTCAAATCCTATGCCCGCCAGTCGGGAACGCAGTTTTCCCCTGTAAACATGGCCGATGCCGTGGCGTCTGCCCTCTCGATGATGGAGCCACAACTGCGCCAGCGCAAGATCACCATCACCCGCACCTTGCCGGATCATCCAGTGGTGATCATGGGCGACCGGGTGCGGGTGGAACAGGTGATCGTCAACCTCTTGCGCAACGCCATTGACGCCACCAACACGGTGCCTGACGCGACCATCGAAATTCTGCTTGCGGCGGGAGAAACTGCGGTGTTGACGGTGCGCGACAACGGCGAGGGGATCGGCGATTTACAGAACATCTTTGAGCCATTTTACACCACCAAGCAGCCCGGTGACGGGGTCGGGCTGGGGCTTGCCATTTCCTCGGGGATCGTGAACGACCTTGGCGGACGTCTGGTGGCGCGCAACGCGCCCGACGGGGGGGCTGTATTCGAGATGCAGCTTCCCATATTGGCGGATGAGACTCGAGCAGCGGAGTGATGTGAAATGCCAGCAGCCATGAAAATCGCCATCGTCGATGATGAAAAGGATATGCGCCAGTCCATCAGCCAGTGGCTGGCCCTGTCGGGCTATGACACCGAGGCCTTTGCCTCGGCGGAGGAAGCGCTGAAAGCGTTGGGGCCGGATTATCCCGGTATCGTCGTCACCGATGTGCGCATGCCCGGCATGGATGGGATGCAGTTTCTCAAGAAGTTGATGGGCGCCGACAGTTCTTTGCCCGTCATCATGATTACCGGGCATGGCGATGTGCCGATGGCGGTCGAGGCCATGCGCATTGGCGCATTCGATTTTCTGGAAAAGCCGTTCAACCCGGACCGCATGACCGAACTGGCCAAAAAGGCCACCAATGCCCGCCGCATGACGCTGGATGCGCGCGCATTGCGCAAGGACCTGTCGGATGGTGGCCAGTTGATGAAAAAGCTGATCGGCACCAGCGGGGCGATGGAGCGGCTGCGCGAGGATATTCTCGATCTGGGACAGGCGGATGGCCATGTGCTGATCGAGGGCGAGACCGGCACTGGCAAGACGCTGGTGGCGCATGCGCTGCATGCGGTGGGCGCGCGGGCGGGGCGCAGGTTCGTCTCTGTGGCCTGTGGAGCCTTTGATGAGGAGGGGCTGATCAAGCGCCTGTTTGGCCCGGTGCAGCCTGAGGATGCGCGGTTGCCCGCCTTTGAAGAGGCGCGCGGTGGCACGCTTGTGCTGGAGGATGTCGAGGCGCTGACCGAGGCGGCGCAGGCCAAGCTCTTGACGCATATCAACGCAGAAGGACCACCGCCTGAGACCCGCGTGGTCGCCATCTCGAACATGCAGGACGAGGGACACACCTGCGAGGATGCGCTGCGTCCCGATCTCTTTTACCGCCTCGCCAGCCTGCGGATCACCGTGCCGCCCCTGCGCCAGCGGGGCGAGGACATTCTCACGCTGTTCACCCGCTTTGTCGAGCAATTCGCCGAGGATTATGGCTGTGATGCGCCCCAGATCAGCGCGCAGGAGGCCACGCAGCTCTTGCAGGCGCCCTGGCCCGGCAATGTGCGCCAACTCTTCAACGTGGCCGAGCGCGCGGTGCTTCAGGCGCGGCGGGGGGCGGGCACGATCACCTCGCTGCTCATGTCGGATCATCAGGACATGCAGCCGGTGATGACCACCGAGGGCAAGCCGCTCAAGGAATATGTCGAGGCGTTCGAGCGCATGTTGATCGACAACACCATGCGTCGCCACAAGGGCAGTATCGCCGCGGTGATGGACGAACTCTGTCTGCCGCGCCGCACCCTGAACGAGAAAATGGCCAAGTATAATCTTCAACGGTCCGATTATCTTTGACGACCGAAAGGCGTGCCTTTCATTTTGTCCATTGTCATTGGCGCATCGGACGCTTTACTGTGACACTATGGTGACGGGTGCAATACGCCCCGCCGTCACGAGAGATTCGCTGTTTCAGTCCTCCGTCCGGATCACTCCGACATGATTGAGCAGACCGATTGGGTCCCGTTCACGGGGGCCACATACAAGCCTGACCCCTTGCAAACGGTGGACAGGCCCTGAATTGGCGCCGCAAGGGGCCGGAGAAGAAGAACCGCGATGAAGCGCGCGAGACATCACTTGATCAGTGCAGGGGCCGACACCGGCACCCTTGGCTGTGCGCCCGCTATCGCCCTTATCAGACATCTGCCGCAACGCGCCGCCCCACCGGGGCAGGCGGCCGCGCCGCGATGCAAACGGAAAACATGGCTACGAAAATGCTCATTGATGCCACCCACTCCGAGGAAACTCGGGTTGTGGTGGTCGACGGAAACAAGGTCGAGGAATTCGATTTTGAGTCTGAAAACAAACGCCAGATAGCTGGCAATATCTATCTCGCCAAGGTGACGCGGGTTGAACCCTCGCTTCAGGCGGCCTTTGTCGATTACGGCGGAAACCGTCACGGATTTCTGGCGTTTTCAGAGATACATCCCGATTACTACCAGATCCCGGTCGCTGACCGCGAGGCTCTGATGGCCGAGGAAGAGGCGCTGGCCAACGCGCAGAACGACGAGGACGAGGATCGTCCGCGTCGCAGCAGCGGTGGTGATGGGCGCAATGGCCGCTCGCGGTCGCGGTCCCGGTCGCGCACGCGGTCTGAAAAGACACAGTCTGATGATGCGGTGGCCACCTCGGAAATCTTGGGGATGGAAACCATCGACCTCGAGGACGAGACTGCCGCAGTTGCCGAGGTGCCCGAGGCGACATCGCCGATGGAGCGCGTGGCCGAGACCCCGGTGGAAGAGCCTGAGGATATCGACACCGACGACGCGGGCGAAGATGAGCCCGAGACCGACACCCGCGATCATGCCGCCCAGGATGACGAGATCGAATCCGTCGCCGAAGAGGATGACAGCGAGGATATTCGCCCGGTGCGCAAGCCCCGTGCGCGACGCTACAAGATCCAGGAGGTCGTCAAGGTCCGCCAGATCATGCTGGTGCAGGTCGTCAAGGAAGAGCGTGGCAACAAGGGCGCGGCGCTGACCACCTATCTCAGCCTTGCGGGCCGTTACTGTGTGCTCATGCCCAACACCGCGCGTGGCGGTGGCATCAGCCGCAAGATCACCAATGCCGTGGACCGCAAGAAGCTCAAGGAAATCGCGACCGAGATTGACGTGCCGCGCGGCGCGGGCCTGATCGTGCGCACCGCCGGGGCGAAACGCACCAAGGCCGAGATCAAGCGCGATTACGAATATCTGCAACGCCTGTGGGAACAGATCCGCGAATTGACCCTGCGCTCCATGGCGCCGGCGAAAATCTATGAAGAGGGCGATCTGATCAAGCGGTCGATCCGCGACCTCTACAATCGCGAGATCGACGAGGTGTTGGTCGAGGGCGAGCGCGGCTATCGCATCGCCAAGGACTTCATGAAGATGATCATGCCGTCCCATGCCAAGAACGTGAAGCATTACGTCGATCAACAGCCGCTCTTTGCCCGTTTTCAGGTGGAAAGCTATCTGTCGGGCATGTTCAATCCCACGGTGCAGCTCAAATCCGGTGGCTATATCGTGATCGGTGTGACCGAGGCGCTTGTGGCCATTGACGTCAACTCTGGCCGCGCCACCAAGGAAGGCTCGATCGAGGAAACCGCGCTCAAGACCAACCTTGAGGCCGCCGAGGAAGTGGCGCGCCAGTTGCGCCTGCGCGATCTGGCCGGTCTGATCGTCATCGACTTTATCGACATGGACGAGCGTCGCAACAACGCCGCCGTCGAAAAGCGCATGAAGGACAAGCTCAAGACCGACCGCGCGCGCATTCAGGTTGGCCGGATTTCCGGCTTTGGCCTGATGGAAATGTCGCGCCAGCGTCTGCGCCCCGGTATGATCGAGGCGACGACCCAGCCCTGTCCGGCGTGCCACGGCACCGGCCTCATCCGGTCGGATGACAGCCTTGCCCTGTCGATCCTGCGCCAGATCGAGGAAGAGGGCGTGCGCCGCCGCTCGCGTGAGGTGTTGGTGAAATGCCCGGTGGGTATCGCCAACTATCTGATGAACCAGAAGCGGGATCATGTCGCGCAGATCGAGGGGCGTTATGGCCTGTCGGTGCGCATCGAAGGCGATCCGCGTCTCGTGAGCCCGGATTTCACGATGGACAAGTTCAAGACCGCGACCCGCAATGTTCCCGAAGTGCCGATGGCGCAGTTCGTGTCGGGCACATCCGCGCTGATGGATGACATAGACGACGTGGTCGAGGACGAGATCGAAGACGAGACCGAAGCTGAGGCAATTGAAGACGACAAGGGCGTTTCGGGCGCCGGCAGCGAGGGGGGCGACAAGCCCAAGAAGAGCCGCCGCCGCCGCAGCCGTCGCCGCAAGCCCAAGAGTGGCAACGGGTCTGAGCAAAACGGTGAGGGGTCCGATGAGGGCCGCGAGGACGATGAGGTGGATGGGTCCGACGACATGGACCAAGTGAGCGAGGCCCTTGAAGCCGAGACTGTGGCCGAGGTAACCCCTGAGGCGATCGGGACGCAGGCCGAAGCCGAGGGCGACGTGATCCCTGAGGACGCGCCCAAGCCCAAGCGCACCCGCGCCCCGCGCAAGAAGAAAGAGCCTGCGGACGAGGAGGGTGCATCCACCGAAGAAGCCCCCAAGGCCAAAGCGGCGGAGAAGCCCAAGCGCACGCCCACCCCGCGCAAGAAGAAAGAGCCCGAGGCCGCAGTTGCGGAGGAGGCCCGCGTCAGTGCAGAGCCAGAGGCGGCCCCTGTTGCGGCTGAAGCTGTGCCGGTGGTGGCCGAGGTTGTGCCTGAGCCGGTGGCCGAGGTTGTGCCTGAGCCGGTGGCAGAGGTGACACCGGAGCCGGTTGCAGAGGCCAAAGTCTCGGAGCCAGCGCCCGCGCCGGAACCTGTGGCCGAGACATCTGCACCGCAGGAAGACAACAAGCCGAAACGCCGCGGCTGGTGGTCGCTGGGCTAAGCCCAAGCGATACAGGAATGAAGGATGCCGCGCCCTCGGGTGCGGCATTTTTCGTTATGAGAGGGACTCAGGAGGTCTTTCGGATCAGGTAGGTCTGGACGCCATCCGCATCGGTCGCGGAAATAAGATCATGCCCGGATTCGGCGCAGAAATGCGGCACGTCGATCACCGCCGCCGGATCATCCGCTTGCATCGCGATCACAGCGCCAATGCCCATGGATTTCAGCCGCTTGCGCAGCTTGAGCACGGGCAGGGGGCACAGCAGGCCGCAGGCATCGAGCGTGTCATCGGGTGTCATGACGGTTGAGATAGCGGGGTTGTTACAGCCTGTCCACAGGGTTGTGACCGATTGCCGGGGTGACGTGGGCCACGGGGCGGGCTATGTCTGCCGCATGTTCGGAATCGAAATCATAGACGCAGGCCTTTTGCCGGCCATGTTCGTGGCCTTGGCCGCCGGGATTGTGTCCTTTCTCAGCCCCTGCGTGCTACCTATCGTGCCGCCCTATCTGGCCTATATGAGCGGCATCAGCCTGAGCGAACTTTCCGAAAGCGGCAGCAGCCGCGCGCGCGCGGTGGTCCCGGCGCTGTTTTTCGTGCTTGGCCTGTCCACGGTGTTCATCTTTCTGGGTTTCACCGCCTCTGCCATCGGCACGGTATTCCTGCAATACCAAAGCTATTTCAATACGATAGCGGGCGTTCTTGTGATGGCCTTCGGGGCGCATTTCGTGGGCGTCTACCGGATCAAATTCCTTGACCGCGAGGCGCGGATTGATGCGGGTGACAAGGGCGGATCGTCCTTTGGTGCCTATATCCTCGGGCTTGCCTTTGCCTTTGGCTGGACGCCTTGTATCGGCCCGCAACTGGGCGCGATCCTGTCCTTGGCGGCGTCCGAGGGATCAATCGCGCGGGGCACAACGCTCTTGGCGATCTATGCCATCGGGCTGGGCGTGCCGTTCCTGTTGGTCGCGGCGTTCCTGCCGCGCCTGCAAGGGCTGATGGGCTGGATGAAACGCCATATGGAGCAGATCGAACGGGTCATGGGCCTCTTGCTATGGACCATCGGTCTCTTGATGTTGACGGGCGGATTCTCAGCCTTTTCCTTCTGGCTTCTGGAAACATTCCCGGCCCTTGCGGTGCTTGGATAACGCCTTACGCTTACCCGATTTTCAAGATAGGCTCTGCCTGACAAGAGGTTGGACATGAGCAGCAAGGCCCCTGTTAACGCGACTGTGCGCCGCAGGCGCGTGTTCTATATTCCGGGCTATGATCCCATCCCGCCGCGCCGCTACCGCGAGCTCTATCGCAAGGAAAGCGCGGCGCAGGCAGGTATTTCCGGATACGAAATCAAGGTGTTGCCTGCCAAAGCTCAGGTGCGGTTCGGCTGGGCCGTGAGCGCGCGCATCGACGAGGCCGTGGTCGAGAGCGCCTTTGAGGTGCTGGTCTGGTCCGATATCGTCAAGGGCAGCATGGATCAGGGGATTTGGGCCTCCTATGCGCAGTTGATCCGCACAGCGGCGATTTATATCGGCAGCGGCGCGCTCTTTCGGCTGATGCGGTTGCGCAAGGGGCCGGTGATTGCGGCGCTCTATCCGGTTGGGTTTTTGCTGGTCCAGCTTGGGATAGCTCTCTTGGTGGCTTGGGGATTGGGGCGCGCGCTGGCGCTCTGGCAGCCTTGGGCGGCATGGGGCGGGCTGTTGGTCGTGCCCTTTATCCTGGAGTGGTTCCGGCGATTGGATGGCCGGTTCTTTGCCTATTACCTGATGCATGACTATGCCTATTCCGCGCGGTATCTGGGCGCAAACCCGCCTGAGTTGGAGGCGCGGATGGCGGAATTCACCGCCGAGATTGCGCAAGCCCTTCAGGGGGATTGCGACGAGGTGCTGGTGGTTGGCCATTCGTCGGGCGCGCATCTGGAGGTGTCCATTCTGGCCGATCTGATCCGGGGCGGGCAGGTGCCCGACCATGGCCCGGTGCTGTCGTTCCTGAGCCTTGGGCAGGTGGTGCCGATGGTGTCCTTTCTGCCGCGCGCGCACCGCTTGCGGGCGGATCTGGCCTATCTGAGTGTGCAGGACGTGCTGACTTGGGTCGATGTCACAGCGCCCGGCGATGGCTGCGCCTTTGCGCTCTGCGATCCGGTGGCCGTGTCGGGCGTGGCCCCTGCGGGCAAGCGTTGGCCGCTGGTGATCTCGGCGGCGTTTACGCAGACCCTGAGCCCGGAGCGCTGGCGCGCCTTGCGTTGGCGGTTTTTCCGGCTGCATTTTCAATATCTTTGCGCCTTTGATCGGCCCAAGGATTACGATTATTTCCGCATCACGGCGGGGCCTTTGACGCTGGCGGATCGGTTCCGCGACCGAGC
>JBLRXE010000084.1:0-8505 GCA_047920895.1 Roseovarius sp. | reverse complement strand
CCCCCCATACCCGTGAACCGGCCGGTCATCGCCTTCATAAAGGCCTCTTGCTGTGCGCGCATCGCCTCCATGCCGGGCATCGCGGCCAAGGGGTTGGCCTTGGTCATGTTCTCGAGGATTTTCGACTGTCCGTCGCGCAGCATCTCGAAACTGGCGGCAAGAAACTCCGGCACGACGCTAGTGGCCTGCGTCGTATAGCTGCGCACAAGATCATTCAGCACATTGATCGGCAGGACGCTTTCGCCCCGGCTCTCGTGCTCGGCAATGATCTGGAGCAGGTATTGCCGCGTCAGATCATCCCCGGATTTGAGGTCGATGATCTGCACCTCGCGACCCTCCCGGATGAATTCCGCGATATCTTCGAGGGTAACATAATCGGATGTCTCGGTATTATACAGCCGCCGGCTGGCATAGCGTTTGATCAGCAGCGGTTTTTTCGAGTCGGCCAAGGGGTATCCTCCCGGATAATGCAGCAGTGCAGCACAGCTTAGCCACATGCGCCACAAAAAGAAAGGGCGAGCCGCATGGCTCGCCCTTCGCAGTCCATACCCCTCAAGGGAGGGGATCAGGGTATGGCCCTGCTAACCTTACTTGGCCGCTGCGGTTGCCTTCTGGGTCGCTGCGGTCACGTCGTCTGCGGCTTTCTTGACAACCTTGGTGGCGTCTTCCTGGATGGTCTTGCCAGCGGCCAGCATCAGTTCGACGGTTTCCATCTGAACTTTCTTGGCAACTTCTGCGAAGGCGGCCATGTTCTCGGCGGCCACTTCGGCATTGGCCGATGCGAAATCGGTCATCGCCTTGGCGTAATCAGCCGGCTCTGCCTTGGCCTTGGACATGTCGCTCAGCTTGGCGAGGGTGTCTTTGGTCCACTTGTTCGAGATCTCGGCGGATTTTTCGGCGGCGGTCAGAGCCACACCCGAGAGCTTCTCGCTCAGGGTTGCCTGGTTCTTGAACGCATCTTCCAGCGCCTTGGTGTCAACCGGGAATGCGCCCAAAACGTCTTTGAACACTGCGGTGAAATCTTGTGCTTTTGCCATTGGTTCGGTCCTTTCGGCTGAGGCGGAACATCCCGCCGTTTCTGCAATTAGATATACATGCTGCACCGCAGCATTTCAAGTCTTTTTCTGCAATGCAGCATTTTCCCGATTGCTCAATAAAAAAGCATCAAAGATCAAAGCGTTGCCTTTTTGCGAACATAGGTGCCGGGGGCCGGGGCCAGCGCCGGATGCTCCGAATCGCCCGGTTCGCGTGCCGCGATCATCTTGCCGGACCGCTTGGCCAGCCACGCTTCCCACCGTGGCCACCATGATCCCGCCGTATACTCCGCCTCCTGCATCCAGGTCTCGGCATCGCCACTCAGATCGGCATTCGTGTAATGCCCATACTTCTTTTTCGTGGGCGGATTGACGATCCCGGCGATATGGCCCGATTCCGAGACGATAAAAGTCCGGTCCTTGGCGCCTGTCTGCTGGAATCCACGATAGCAATCCTTCCAGGCAGCGATATGGTCGGTCTCGCAGGTGATCGACATGAGCGGCACCTTGACGTCACGGATATGCAGCCGCTCGCCGCACAGATCGAATCCCTCTGTCACAAACTTGTTGGCCTGACACAGACCGCGCAGATATTGCACCGTCATTTTGCCCGGCAGATTGGCCCCATCCCCATTCCAATAGAGAAGGTCAAAAGCCGGCGGCGCCTCGCCCATCATGTAGCTGCGCACGGCGGGCTGATAGATGAGATCGCGCGACCGCAGGAATGACATCGTCCGCCCCATGATAAAGGATCGCAAGATGCCCTGCTGCGCCACCTCTTCCTCGATTCCATCAATGAAATCGTCCTGAAGAAAGGGCGTGAATTCCCCCTGCTCGGAGAAATCCGTAAGCGCGGTAAAGAATGTGGCGGATTTGACCGATTTGTCCCCCCGCTTGGCCATCAGCGCCAGCGTCATGTGCAACGTGGTGCCCGCGATGCAATAGCCCACCGTGTTGACCTCTTTTTGCCCCGTGATTGCCTTGGCCTCGCGAATCGCGGTCAGGAACCCTTCTTCGATATAATCCTCCATGCCGACATCGGCATGGCTGGCATCGGCATTGACCCAGCTCACGACAAAGAGCGTGTAGCCCTGATCAACCACCCATCTGATCAAGGAATTGTCGGGCTTGAGATCGAGAATGTAGAACTTGTTGATCCAGGGCGGAAAGATGACGATGGGAATCTCGTGCACCTGCTCGGTTGTCGGGCTGTATTGGATCAGCTCCATCATCCGGTTGCGGAAAACCACCTCGCCCGGCGTGGTGCCGATATTCTCGCCCAGATTGAAGGCCCTGTCATCCGCCAGCCGCACCACCAACTCGCCGTTATTGGCCTCCAGATCGGCGATGAGATTCTCCAACCCCTTGACCAGACTTTCGCCCTCGGTCGCCACGGCCCGCTCCAGAGCATCGGGATTGGTGCCCAGAAAATTCGTGGGCGACATCATGTCGATGATCTGATGCGCGAAGTAATCCAGCCGCCGCTTGTCCTTGGGCGGCAAATCCTCGACATCGCCCACCGCGTTTTCGATGGCCTGCGCGTTCAATGCGTATTGCTGCTTGATATAACGGAAATAGGGATGCGTGTTCCACAGCGGGTTGGCAAACCGCTTGTCACCCGCCAAGGGATCGGGCGCATCTTCCTCGGCCACCGGCTCGCCACGCAACATGACCTGCTGCGCCTCCAGAAAATGCCGCACCGACTTGCCCCAGTATTCCAATTGCTGCTCATAGATCTTGCCGGGGTTCTCGATGGCCTCGGCCCAATAGGATTTCGCCGCCTTGGCGAAAAGCTCCTGATTGGGGCCGTTCAATGTCGGATTGGCCGGGTTACGCGCTGCAAGCGCCTGGATCAACCGCTGCGACAACTGCTCGACCTTGGCAAGGTTCTCGTTGAGTTTTTCCAGATTTTGCCCTGCGACATCGTCTTGCGTTGTCATTTTCTATATTTCCCCTTAACATTTTCTGCTATGCAGCATAGCGTTGCCTTGATCGGAGGGGATCGTGCGACGAGTAAACCGGGTCAATCGCCCGAACAGGAGACGAACATGCGCTACATGGCCACATACGACTTGATGGAATCCCTCCGAAATACCAATCAATGGATGGGTGCCTCCGCCCTCTCTCTCGCATCCTACCCGATGTTTAGCATGGTGCCAAACCCTGCTTTGCAATGGATGGCCGCTTGGGGCGAAGTGACTGAGCGCAGCTTCAAGCGCATGGTGTCCAAACCCGATTGGGGCATCCGCACCTTTACCCATGAGGACGGGCGCGATCACCTCGTCAACATCGAGACCGTCGTGTCGCGCCCCTTTGGCGATCTCATTCACTTCAATGTCTCTGGCCGCCCGGAACAACCGCGCAAGATCCTGCTGGTTGCCCCCATGTCGGGCCATTATGCCACACTCCTGCGCTCTACCGTCAAATCGTTGATCGTCAATTGCGAAGTCTACATCACCGACTGGCACAACGCGCGCGATATTCCGGTCTCCGAGGGCAAATTCGATATCGAGGATTACACCCTCTATCTTGTCGATTTCATGAAGGCACTCGGCCCCGACATCAACGTGATCGCCGTCTGCCAGCCTGCACCGCTGACACTGGCCGCCACCGCCTATCTGGCCGAACTCGACCCCGAGGCGCAGCCGCGGACACTGACCCTGATCGGCGGCCCGATCAACCCCGATGCGACACCCACCGACGTGACCGACTTCGGTCGTCGCGTCACCATGGGGCAGCTTGAGGAAACCATGATCCAGCGGGTCGGCTTCAAATACAAGGGCGTCGGTCGTCAGGTCTATCCCGGCCTCCTGCAACTGGCCTCCTTCATGTCGATGAACGCCGAACGCCATTCCTCGGCCTTCTCGGATCAGGTCATGCGCGTCGCGCGCGGCGAGGCCAGTGACAACGACGCCCACAACCGCTTTTACGATGAATATCTGGCCGTCATGGACATGACCGCCGAATTCTACCTCTCGACCGTGGAACGCATCTTCAAGGGTCTGGAAATCGCGCAGAACCGCTTTGTCGTGAACGGCCACAAGGTCGATCTGGGCAATATCACCCGCGTCGCGGTCAAGACCGTCGAGGGCGGCAAGGATGACATCTCGGCCCCCGGCCAATGTGTCGCGGCGCTCGACCTCTGCACCGGCCTGCCCGACAGCCTCAAGGCCAGCTATCTGGAACCCGAGGCCGGGCATTACGGCATCTTCGCCGGCCGCTCCTGGCGCAACAATATCCGGCCCCTCGTGCTCGATTTCATCGACGCCAACGCCCGCAAAGAACCCGAACCGGCGAACAAGAACGCCCGCGCGACCGGCTGATATGATCGGCGGCGGGGCCTACCCGCCGCCACCCCGTCACGCATCCACCCGCCGTTGCAGCACCAGCGGCTGCCGCAGCCACCCCCGCAGCGCCGCCGTCGTGGTCTCGGGCTGTTCCAGCACCGGCAAATGCCCCGCGCTCGGGACCACCACCAGATTTGCATAGGGAATGAGGTCGGCCATGAACCGATGCCGCTTGACCGGCGTCAGCCCGTCCTCCTCCCCACAGAGCACCAGCACCGGCACCTGACACCGCCGCAACACCGCCTGATAATCGCGCCGCCGTTGCAGCGCACGGATTTGCCGGATGATCACCTCCGGCCCCAATGCTTCGGCCATGCGCACCACCCCGGCCATCACCTCGGCCCGCCGCGCGCCCGACGCCAGATACTCGGGTCGCAGCAGCATCTGGGCCGCCTCCGCCACCGCCCCGGTTCGCAGCTTGATGATGAACGGCTCATAGGCCGTGGCCGATTGCGGCGTCTCGGCCAAGGCGTTGGTATCCATCAGCGCCAGCCGCGTCACCCGGTCGGGGGCGCGGCGCAGGATTTCCATCGCCACGATCCCCCCCATCGACAGCCCCGCGAGCGCAAACCGGCGCGGCAGCACATCGAGCAGGTCCGAGGCTATTTCCTCAATCCGATCGCCCCCTGTGATCGGCGCCACGGTCACGGCCATATCCGGGCTCAACGCGGTCATCTGCGGCGCAAAGAGGCGCGCATCACACATCATCCCGGGCAAAAACACCACCGGCTCACTGCTCATCCATCACCCCCGCCTCTGCCCCGTCACCTGAGAAACCGCACGCCGGACAGCATGACACCGGAAGCACGCCCCCGGCAAGGGGCTCACCCGCTCACCTCTGCCACCGCCGCCCCGATCAACGCCAGACACTCCGGGTCCGAGAACCGGTGATCCGCCCCCTTGACCAGCGTCAGCCGCATATCCGGCCCCGTGGCATGGTCCAAAAGCCGCAAGGCCACCGACATATCCACATCCGCGTCGCAGGTGCCTTGCAGAAATCGAACCGGAAAGGGCAAATCGAGCGGGCTGCGCAACACCAGATTGTTGCGCCCCTCCTCGATCAGCCGCCGCGTGATCACATAGGGCGCGCCATAGTCCGACGGCAGCGCCACCTGCCCCTCCTCCAGCAACGCCCGCCGTTGCTCAGCGTCAAAGCTGCCCCACATGCTGTCTTCGGTGAAATCCGGCGCTGCGGCAATCGTGACCAGCCCCGCCACACGCTCCGGCATCGCCCGCGCCAGCCAGAGCGCGATCCAGCCCCCCATCGACGAGCCGACCAAGACCTGCGGCCCCTCGGTCAGGCCTGCGATGACGGCGCGTGCATCCGCCGCCCAATCGCCAATCGCCCCGGCCTCGAACAGGCCATCGGATTGCCCGTGCCCGGAATAATCAAACCGCAGGAATGCCCGCCCGCGCGCCCGCGCCCAGTCCTGTAGCCAGAGCGCCTTGGTGCCCTGCATGTCCGACTTGAACCCACCCAGAAACACCACGCCGGGACCAGCCCCTTCGCTGCGGTGATAGGCAAGCCTGCGGCCCTCTGGCCCCTCGAAATAGTCTGGGTCCGACATCGCATCCTCCCTGTGTGCACAGGCGCGATCATGCACGCTGCGGCACGGAGGATCAAACCGGATTTGCCCGGCCCCGCATCAGAATGCCGGGGCCTTTGGCCGCGGCTCAGCCGCCGATATAGGCCCCGCGGCGGGGACGGTAGAACACTTTTTGATTGTGCAGACGCCCCAACAGATCATGGATCTGGCGCAGGGTCTCGTCCTTGCCGCCCAGCCCGTCCGACGTCCGGTCCGGCTGCACCGACAGATCCGCCTTGGTCTTGAGCAAGGCGCTCTCGATCAGCTCCATATCCGTGACCGACAACTCAAAATTCGAATTATACTTCGGCATTTTCCGGCCCTCGCTTGGTTGCCCGCGCAAGAATCTTGCGCGTCCGATATACGGCATTTAGGGCCTCAAATCCGACATGTCCATAGTTTTTTCTGCACTGCGACAAAAGGGGAAACGTATGCTTTTGCATGCAAATTCCGGCACAAAACCGCGCTCCTCTTGACCTTGCGCGCCTGAACGGGCATGTCACCCATACCAAACCCGCAACCGGGCGTTCCGTGGGCGCCAAACCGACGAGGAGCCAAGCAGATGGCCCAGATTTCCCTGACATTTCCCGATGGCAATGCGCGCGACTATAGCGCGGGCGTAACCCCCGCCGAGGTGGCCGCCAGCATTTCGCCCTCACTGGCCAAACGCGCGATTTCCGCCCATGTGGACGGCGCGCATTGGGACCTGCAATGGCCCATCGACCGCGACGCGGCCATCAGCATCAACACGACCAAGGATGACGCGCCCGCGCTCGAACTCATCCGCCACGACCTCGCGCATATCATGGCCCGCGCTGTTCAGGAAATCTGGCCCGATGTGAAGGTCACGATCGGCCCGGTCATCGCGAATGGCTGGTATTACGATTTCGACCGCGCCGCCCCCTTTACGCCCGAGGATCTCGGCCTCATCGAGAAAAAGATGAAAGAGATCATCAACCTGCGCGATCCCGTGCGCACCGAAATCTGGGACCGCGACCGCGCGATCCAGCATTACCGCGACACGGGCGAGCCCTACAAGATCGAGCTGATCGAGGCCATTCCCGGCACCGAACCCCTGCGCATGTATTGGCACGGCACTTGGCAGGATCTCTGCCGGGGTCCGCATCTGCAAAACACCGGGCAAGTGCCCGCCGATGCCTTTAAACTGATGAGCGTGGCAGGTGCCTATTGGCGCGGCGACAGCACGCGGCCCATGCTGCAACGCATCTATGGTGTCGCGTTCCAGAACCGCGACGCGCTCAAGGATTACCTCACCTTTCTTGAAGAGGCCGACCGCCGCGACCATCGCAAACTGGGCCGTGAAATGGACCTTTTCCACATGCAGGAAGAGGCCCCCGGTCAGGTCTTTTGGCACCCGAACGGCTGGACCGTCTACACCACGCTTCAGGATTACATGCGCCGCCAGCAGCGTCGCGGCGGCTATGTCGAGGTAAACACGCCCCAAGTGGTCGACCGCAAGCTGTGGGAAAAATCCGGCCATTGGGAAAAATATCAGGAAAATATGTTCATCGTCGAAGTGGACGAGGATCACGCCCGCGAAAAGGCCGTGAACGCGCTCAAGCCGATGAACTGCCCCTGCCATGTGCAGATTTTCAATCAGGGCCTCAAATCTTATCGCGACCTGCCGCTGCGCATGGCGGAATTCGGCTCTTGCAACCGCTATGAACCCTCGGGCGCGCTGCATGGCATCATGCGCGTGCGCGGCTTTACGCAGGATGACGCGCATATCTTCTGCACCGAAGATCAGATCGAGGAGGAAACAGCGCGGTTCATCGCCTTCCTGTCGGGCATCTACACCGATCTGGGTTTCCCGAATTTCGAGGTTCTGTTCTCCACCCGCCCCGACGTCCGCGCCGGCTCGGACGAGGTTTGGGACAAGGCCGAGGCCGCCCTTCTGTCCGCCACCCGCGCCGCAGGCATCGAACCTGTGGTTAACCCCGGCGAAGGGGCCTTTTACGGCCCCAAGCTGGAATTCACCCTGACCGACGCCATCGGGCGCAAATGGCAATGCGGCACGCATCAGGTGGATTTCGTCCTACCCGAACGGCTCGAGGCCAACTACATCGGCACCGACGGCGCCAAGCACCGCCCCGTGATGCTGCACCGCGCGGTTCTGGGCAGCTTCGAGCGTTTCATCGGCATCCTGATCGAGGAACACGCGGGCCGTATGCCCTTCTGGCTGGCACCCCGTCAGGTGGTGGTCGCCTCCATCGTCTCAGATGCGGATGATTACGTTACAAAAGTCGCCCGAAACCTTACAGACCTTAACATCCGCGCCGAGGCCGATACCCGCAACGAAAAGATCAATTACAAGGTCCGCGAACATTCTCTGGCCAAGGTTCCGGTGATATTGGCCTGTGGCCCGCGCGAGGTGGAGGATGGCACTGTATCGCTGCTCATGAGAGGCCTGCCTGATTGCTGCTTTCGCTAGGATAGTAGAGAGCGCCTGACAAGCTAGCAAGCTAAAGCCGCTCTACAGCCCCTCCCGCAGTGGAGGAGGTACTACATCTGTTTAAT
>JBLRXE010000083.1:0-8642 GCA_047920895.1 Roseovarius sp. | reverse complement strand
GCCTGCGGCACGTTGACCACCAGATGCAGGTTGCTGTCGCCCATATGCCCATAGCAGAGCGCGCGCGCGCCGGGCCAGCGTTCGGCGATGCCCGCTTCCAGTCGCGCCACGGCCTCGGCCATCCGCGCCAGTGGCACCCCCACGTCAAACGCCGTCAACGGGCCAAGGATGCGCCCGTATTCCGCCACCGCCTCGCGCAGAGAGGGTCGCGAAACGCCCAGTTTCTCGGCCAGATCACGCTCGGCGGGCAAACGCTCGCCGGGGCGCAGGATACCTTGAAGAATGAGCTTTTCGATTTGCCGCGTCACGGCAGTCGAGAGTTTTTCGGGTGTGACTTTCTGAAATGGCATGCGCACGCCTTTGATGAATTGGTCAGATCATATGACCGCATCGGAGGGGCGGCAAGCCTGTGCTTTGATATTGGGGAGTGGGTAGGAAAACAAAGATTTCAGCCTGCGCAACATCCGGAATTTTCAAAAAATTCCGGCCAAGAAAATTTTAAATTTCCTTGAAAAAAAGAACGTGGCGCTCTTATCCCGCACCCAACACCCATCTCCCCACCTGCGACGGGAAAAACGCCTCGACCGCCGCCGTGGCAATGACCAGTGTCTCGCCGCTGCCGGGATCGGTCACGTTCTGCCCGCCGAAGACCACCCGCACCTGCGCCCGCCCACGCGGCAACCCGGCCTTGAGCGCCTCGGGATCAACGCGGTCCGGGTCCTGCACGCCCACCGTCACCTTGACCTCCATGTCCTGATGATCCAGCGGCGTATTCAGAAACATCGGGATCGTGGAATGGCGGATCGCATCCTCAATCGCGCGCATGGCGGCCTTTTGGTAATCCATCCCATGCAGGTCATTGCCCATCCCCATCTCGATGATGAAACGCTCCGCACTCATGCCCGCGCCTCCATGTCGAACGAGACCGAGATGCAGGCATTGGCGATCACCGTGGGCTTGCCCACCGCGCGCGGAATGTCCAATCCGCCCCGCGCCACCTGCACCGCCACCTGCCCATAGGGGAAAATCGCGCGCAACACCTCGACATCCACCTCTTCGGGCGCCTGCACCGCAATATCGAGATCAATCAGCATGTCGCCTTTGTCAAACCCGAACAACTCGGCCAGATTGATCGAATTGTGCCACAGCGCATCGCGCACCGCCCGCGCCGCCGCCTCGGTGTAATCCTGCCGCCGCAGCGAGGTGCCCATACCGAATTCGGTCAACAATCTTGTCCGCGCCATGCTCAGAACTCCACCCCGATCTGCGCCTTGATACCCGAGCGGAACGGATGCTTGATCAGCTCCATCTCCGTGACCAGATCGGCAATCTCGATCAACTCATCCTTGGCATTGCGCCCGGTCAGCACGACATGGGTCATATGCGGCTTTTCTTCGGCCAGAAACTGCACCACTTCGTTGATATCGAGGTAATCATAGCGCAGCGCGATGTTGATCTCATCCAGCAGAACCATCTTGTTGGCCTCATCGCGGATCAACTCCTTGGCCTTGGCCCAGGCGGCCTGCGCCATTTCGATGTCGCGGGTGCGGTCCTGCGTTTCCCAGGTAAACCCCTCGCCCATGGTGTGAAAGGCACACGCGTCCGAGAATTTCGACAGGATCAGATCACGCTCGCCCGTGCTCATCCCGCCCTTGATGAACTGCACCACGGCGCAGGGCATGCCATGGGCGATGCAGCGAAAGATCATGCCAAAGGCGGCTGAGGATTTTCCCTTGCCCTTGCCGGTATGGACGATGATCAAGCCCTTTTCATCGGTCTTGGTCGCCATGATCTTGTCACGCGCGGCCTTTTTCTTGGCCATCTTCATCGCGTGGCGTTCGGGATCGTCGGTCATCGGCTGGCTCCTTGGCGGTCACATGAACAAGGACAAGACATAGGGCGCAATGAGGGCCGTTAGCAAGGCATTGAGCCCCATGCCGATCCCCGCAAAGGCCCCCGCCGTCTGGTTCACCTGAAAGGCGCGCGCGGTGCCGATGCCATGCGCGGTCACGCCCACGGCAAAGCCGCGCGCCCGCCAGTCGCGGATGCGCAGCCCGTTCATCAGCGGCGTGACAATCACCGCGCCGGTGATCCCGGTCAGGATCACCAGACCCGCCGTCAGCGTCGGCAACCCGCCCAATTGCTCGGAGATGCCGATGGCCACCGGGGCCGTGGCCGATTTGGGGGCCAGCGAGGCCAGTTGCGCCCCCGTCACCCCCAGCGCCCGCGCAATCCAGAGGGCCGAGGCAATAGCCGTGGCCGACCCCACGATCAGCGCGCCCAGCATCGGGATCACCGCACGCCGGACATGGTGCAGATTGGCATAGAGCGGCCCCGCCAACGCGACCGTTGCAGGCCCCAGCAGGAAATGCACGAATTGCGCCCCCTCGAAATAGGTCGCATAGGGCGTGCCCGTCAGCCAGAGCACGGCCCCCAGCAGCAACATTGCCACCAGCACCGGATTGACCAGCGGGCAGCCATGGCTCGCACGAAACGCCGCATCGCCGATCAGATAGGCAACCAGCGTCGCCGTGAGCCACAAGAGTGGCCCTTCGCTGAGATAAGACCAGATGTCAGGCAGGGGCGTCATTCTGCGCCCTCACGCGCACCAGTCAGCCGGGCAAGCGCCACAAAGGTCACGGCCCCTGCGGTCAGCGCCAGCGCCGTGCTCAGAACCAGCGCCGCCATCAGCGCAGGACCGGTCTGGCCCAGCGCTTCGGCATGGCTGATCACGCCCACCCCCGCCGGAACAAAGAGCAGCGACAGATGCGCCAGAATCCCCTTGGTCGTGTCCTGCATGCGCGCGGCCAGTTTGGGGCGTGCGACAAACCCCGCCAAGAGCAGGGCCATGCCGATCACCGGCCCCGGCACCGGCAGGGACAACGCCCGAGACAAAACCTCACCCGCCAATTGACAGCTGAGGATGAGCGCAAGGTTGAAGATCATCGGCATCGCCCTCCAGAACGGTCTGCACCGATGATAGGCCGAACCCCGGCGCGACAAAAGAGGCGGTCTGCGCCAACGCGCAATGCCAACCGCCGCCCTCAGATGCGGTTCAACACCAGCGACAGCCAGAGCGCAAAGGTGCTGATCCGGCTCTGACGATAGAGGCCCAGACGCCACAGCCGCCGCAACCGTGCCGGCAAAGGGCCGCGCCGCATGGCTGCGAACTCGGCCAAAACCTCCCGGTTCTCTGGCGTCAAATCCCCGTCAAGCCGCGACAGCGCCCCGATATTGACCTCATTCCAATCCCGAAAATGCCCCTGCAACAATTGCCGGATACGCCGCAACCGCGCCAGCCGCGTGTCATTCGATCCGATCTGGTTCACATCATGCTGCCGATAGAGCAGCGTCGGGGCGTCGTCATGCACCACACGCCCCCCCGCCCCGGTAATAAGCTGATAGACCCACCAGTCATGCACCACGACCCGCTCGATCTTTTGTGCGGCCTGCTCGACCAGCCGCGTCGCCGCCGGATTGAGCAGGATCGTATTGCCAGAGGCCACATTCTGCACCAGCGCATTGCGAAACGAGGGCGGGCGCGGGCGCGCCGCCGACAGGCGTCGCTGGCCAAGCGCGGTATCCGTGATCCAGGTCCGGCTGCAATAGAGCGCCGGGCGCGGATCATCGGGCGCCCCGAGTGCCGCAATCCCGCGCGCGAGCTTGTCCGGCAGCCACACATCATCCTGATCGCAAAACGCCATCCAGTGCCCGGCGGGCGCATGCTCCGGCGTCTGCCGGATGAGCGAGAGGAAATTCTCCGCCGCTCCCGCCCCCGGCCCGGTCAGGCATCGGGCCGGATGCACGGCGGCAAAGCTGCCCAGAATTTCGCGGCTGTTGTCCTGGGAGCCGTCATCACTGGCCAATACCTGCCAGCCGCCATGCGTCTGCGTCGCAATGCTCTGCAACTGATCGGACAGGAAATCGCCGCCGTTATAAACGGCCAGCAGGATCACGACATGGGGTGCCTGCGGCCCATCCATGCCTCAGACCTTGACCCGGCCACCGTGCAGCAACCGCTGGAGATAGGCGCCATAGTCGGTTTTCTTGAACAGATCGACGCGCGCCTCCAGTGCCGCCGCGTCGATCCAGCCCTTGTCAAAGGCGATCTCTTCGGGGCACCCCACCTGTTGCCCCTGCCGCTGCTCCAGCGTGCGCACGAAATTCCCGGCATCCAGCAGGCTGGCATGTGTCCCGGTATCAAGCCAGGCATAGCCGCGCCCCATCATCTCGACCGAGAGCAATCCGTCGCGCAGATACATTTCCAGAAGCGCCGTGATCTCCAACTCTCCCCGCGCCGAGGGCCGCACCGCGCGCGCGCGCTCGGACGCGGTGCCATCCAGAAAATAAAGCCCGGTCACCGCGAAATCCGATTTCGGCTCGTCGGGCTTTTCCACGATCGACACCGCCCGCCCCGCGCCGTCGAATTCGACCACGCCATAGCGTTCCGGGTCCGCCACGCGGTAGCCAAAGACAGTGCCGCCCTTTTCCTGACGCGCGGCACTTTCCAATTGCTGCGGCAAACCGTGGCCATAAAAGATATTATCGCCCAGCACGAGCGCCGAACCCTGCCCGCCCAGAAACCCCTCTGCCAGCAAATAGGCCTGCGCCAACCCATCCGGCGAGGGCTGCACGATATAGTCGAACGCCAGCCCCCATTGCCCACCATCCCCCAACAGCCGCTGGAACTGCGCCTGATCCTGCGGCGTGGTGATAATCGCAATCTCGCGGATACCCGCCAGCATCAGCGCCGTCAGCGGATAGTAGATCATCGGCTTGTCATAGACCGGCAAGAGCTGCTTGCTCAGCCCCATGGTGATCGGATAGAGCCGCGTGCCCGATCCGCCCGCCAAAACGATCCCTTTGCGTGCCGTCGTCATGCTTGCTCCAGTTCTTGCAGAACACGGGCCAGCCCCGCGCGCCAGTCGGGCCGCCCGATGCCAAACTCTGCCTCCAGCGTCCGGCAATCAAGCCGGGAATTCCGCGGGCGCACGGCGGGTGTCGGAAAACCACTGGTGGGGATACCTGTCACAACCGTCGCCCGCCCCGCTTGGGCGAAAATCTCGCGCGCGAAATCGGCCCAGCTTGCATCCGGCGCGCCGCTGAAATGATAGAGGCCCCCGGCATGGCCTGCGACCATCGCCCGCCCCATGGTCAAGAGCGCCGTGGCAATATCCGCCGCCGGTGTCGGCCCACCAATCTGATCCTCGACCACGTTCAGCGCCTCGCGCGTCTCTGACAGGCGCAGCATGGTTTTCACGAAATTGCCGCCATGCGCCGAAAATACCCAAGAGGTGCGCAGGATCGCGCTCTGGCCCCCTGCGGCGCGCACCGCCTCTACGCCCGCCAGCTTGGACCGGCCATAGGCATTGCAGGGCGCCACCGGATCAGAGGGCGCGCGCGGGGCCGTGCCGCTGCCGTCAAAAACGTAATCGGTGGACACATGGCAAAACGGAATACCCAGATCGGCACAGGCCCGCGCCATTGCTCCCGGCGCCGCACCATTGATCACGCAAGCCAAATCCTCTTCGGTCTCGGCGCGGTCCACGGTCGTGTAGGCGGCGGCATTGATCACCAGATCAGGCGCGTGCTGCCGGATCGCGGCGGCGCAAATCTCTGGCTGCGCCAGTTCCGCCACCTCACGCCCCAGCGCCGTGACCTCGGCCAATTTCTGCAACTCAGTGGCCACCTGACCGTTGCGCCCGAAAACCAGTATCTTCATCCTGTCCATTCCGACCCGGCTCAACCGGTCCCCAAACGCTTGCCCACCCCGTCACGCGCCATCAGCGCCCGCCACCAATCCTCATTGTCCAAATACCACCGCACCGTGCGCCGCAACCCCTCGTCCACCGTCACCGATGGCCGCCAGCCCAATTCCTGCCGGATGCGCGCGGGGTCAATCGCATAGCGCGCGTCATGCCCCGGACGATCCGCGACAAAGCTGATCTGCACAGCATAGGACTGCCCATCGTCGCGAGGGGCCAAGTCATCCAGAACTGCGCAGAGGCTGCGCACCAGTTCCAGATTGCTCAGCTCATTCTCGCCACCGATGTTATAGGACCGCCCCGGCACGCCGCGTTCCAGCACCGTCAACAGCGCCTCGGCATGATCCTCGACATAGAGCCAGTCGCGCACGTTTGAGCCATCGCCGTAAATCGGCAACGGCTTGCCCGCCAAAGCGTTGAGAATGACCACCGGGATCAGCTTTTCGGGGAAATGGAACGGCCCGTAATTGTTGGAGCAATTGGTGATCAGCACCGGCAGGCCATAGGTCTCATGCCAGGCCCGCACCAGATGATCCGACGCCGCCTTGGATGCAGAATACGGGCTGCGCGGATCATAAGGCGTATCTTCAGTGAACTTGACCTTTGGGTCGGCAGGCAAAGAGCCATAGACCTCATCGGTCGAAATATGCTGAAACCGGAAACTCTCGGGCCGGCCCCGCGCCTGCCAATGCCCGCGCGCGGCCTCCAAGAGGTTGTAGGTGCCGGTGATATTGGTCTCGACAAAGGTGCCGGGGCCATCAATCGAGCGATCCACATGGCTCTCGGCGGCCAGATGCAGCACGGCGTCGGGCGCGTGGGCGGCAAACACCCGGTCCAAGGCGGCCCGGTCGCGAATATCGGCATGGACAAAGGTATAACGCGGGCTTTGCGCCACGCTCGCCACATTCTCCAGACAGGCGGCATAGGTCAACGCATCGAGGTTGATCACCTCATGCCCTCGCGCCACCGCCAGCCGCACCACCGCCGACCCGATGAACCCGGCCCCCCCCGTGATCAAGAGCCTCATGCCGCCCCCGCATAATCAAAAGGGCTGACAAAATCGCGCAACAGCGGTGCCATGGCATCCTTGGCGCTCAGCACTGCCGCAGCCGGATCAATTCCCCAGTCAATGCCGATCTCGGGATCATCGAACCGCACCGCGCCATCACACTCGGGCGCATAATAGTCCGAACATTTGTAGATGATCTCGGTCATCGGCGCGCGGGTGACGAAACCGTGCAAGAACCCCTCAGGGATCAACAGTTGCCGCCCATTCTCGAAACTCAACTCAACACCCACCCAATGACCGTAGGTCGGGCTGCCGCGCCGGATATCCACCGCCACATCATAGAGCGCCCCGCGCCCGCAGCGCACCAGCTTGGCCTGTGCATGGGGCGGCGATTGATAATGCAGCCCGCGCACCGTGCCCACCTGTTCCGAGAGCGAATGATTGTCCTGCACGAAATCAATCGCGATCCCGGCCTCCTCCATCCGCCGCCGGTTCCAGCTTTCGCTGAAAAATCCGCGCGCATCGCCATGGCGCGCGGGCGTGAGGATCACCGCGCCGGGTAAGGACGTCTGTTCAATCTGCATGGCTTGCTCGTAATCCCTCATGCGGCGCAAGGCAAATGCCCCAAATCGCCCTGTCGCTCACCTTCTGGCAAATCCGCGCGTTTTTTGCCAGAGACAATGTCCACCCCGCCTGTGACCTGCCGCTAAGCACCCCTTGATTGCGGTACCAAAAGCCGTCGAAACATGGCCTCCAGATGCGCCGCCGCCCCGGCATGCACATCCGCCTTGCCCATCAGAACCCCCACCTGCGCTTCGAAATCCGCGTAATGCTGCGTCGTGGCCCAGATCGAAAAGAGCAGATGGCGCGGATCGACCGGCGTCAGTTGGCCGCGCGCGATCCACCCCTCGATCACCACCGCCGTCTGATCCACCAGTGGTTTCAAAACACTCTCCAGATGCGGCCCCATGCGCGGCGCGCCCTGCAATATTTCATTGGCGAACAACCGGCTCTCGCGCGGCAAATCGCGCGACATTTCCAGCTTGCGGCGCACATAAGTCAGGATTTCGTCAAGCGGATCACCTGCGGGATCAATCGCATGCAAGGGGGCGAGCCAGGCATCCAGCAACTGATTGAGCAAGGTGACGTGAATCTCCTCCTTGCCCTCGAAATAATAGAGGATGTTGGGCTTGCTCAGCCCCGCCTCTGCCGCGATCTGATCCAGCGTCGTGCCGCGATAGCCATGGGTCGAAAACACCTCGAGCGCCGCCTCGAGTATCCGCTTGCGGTTGCGCAATTGAATCCGGCTTGGCTTGCGACCGGCCTGCGCGGCGGGGGCTTGCGGCATCCTCTTCCTTTCCTTGCCGGGCACATTTTTCATCACCCCGCCTCGCAGCTTAGCCAGATCGGGGGTCTTGCCCAAGACGAATCTTGACAGCGCCCATGCCCCACGCAATCGTAAGTTTACCAAACGGTCAAAAAGTGAGCAAGCAAATGGCAGCACCCGGCGAAAATCTCAAGATCAACGGCACCCGGCTCTGGGACAGCCTCATGGAGATGGCACAGATCGGCCCCGGCATCGCGGGTGGCAACAACCGCCAGACCCTGACCGATGAGGATGCCGAGGGGCGCGCTCTGTTCCAATCGTGGTGCGAGGCGGCGGGGCTTGCCATGGGCGTCGATGAGATGGGCAACATGTTCGCCCGCCGCGAAGGCACCGATCCAGAGGCGCTTCCGGTCTATGTCGGCAGCCACCTCGACACACAACCCACGGGGGGCAAATACGACGGCGTGCTGGGCGTACTGGCGGGGCTCGAAATCATCCGCACCCTCAACGATCTGGACATCAAGACCAAGCATCCCATCGT
>JBLRXE010000082.1:0-8667 GCA_047920895.1 Roseovarius sp. | reverse complement strand
GCGAGATGTTCGCAACGCTCGATGTGCTGGTCTTTACCCTCGGCCTCACCGAGGGCTGGGAGGCGGTCGCCGACGGCACCATGTATCCGATGGCCCCCGGCACCGTGGCAGGCAGCCATGACCCCGCCCGCTACCGGTTCCGCAATCTGCGCTACCCCGAGATTCTGGCCGATCTGGAGGCCTTCCGCGAGCGGCTGAGGGCGGTGAACCCCGGCGCACGGATGCTGCTCACCGTCTCGCCGGTGCCGCTGACGGCGACGGCCACCGACAATCATGTGCTGGTGGCCGCGACCTATTCCAAGGCGGTGCTGCGCGCGGTGGCGGGCGACATGGCCGCCGATCACGGGGATGTCTTCTACTTCCCGTCCTACGAGATCATCGCCTCGCACCCGTCACGGGGCATGTATTTCAACCCCGACCTGCGCAACGTGAACCAGTATGGCGTCGACTATGTGATGACGCATTTCTTTTCGGGTCCGCTGGCGGCGGAATTCGCCGATCCCGGCGCGGCGCAAGAAACCGCGGAACTCGACCTGATCTGCGACGAGGAAAAGCTCGAACAGGCGCTGGATTGACGGCTGCCCTGATGTGCGGCCCGGCAAAACGAAACAATCCCGGCATCACACCGGGATTGCCTATATTTCCGCAACAATAACCACCGCCGCTCAACGCACCAGCAATTGCGCCTCATGCCGCTTGAGCGAGCGTCGCGCCGCCTGATACGCCTCAAGCCCCTCGATGGCGCGCAGCTCCGGAAAGAGATCATAAATCTCATCCCGCTGCGCCGTGCCCATCCCGTCCAGCACCTGCGCGCCGGGCTGGAAACTCTCGGTCCAGGTGCCGTTGGACAGAACCACCTCGTGCTGGTCGCACATGAAGTGGATATAGGTGGCCGAGCGGGTCTCGACCTGGCTCACGCCCTCGATCCCGATCAGATGCTTGGCCGCCGCCAACACCTCGCGCTCTTCGAAATAAAGCGCGGCGCGCTCGGAATTGAGCAGAATGCGGTGCTGCGGGCTCAGCAGCATGTCGCGCTCCGGCAGATCATGCCCCAGCGATCCGGCGCGGATCAGCACCGGGCGCAGATGTGGCGAACGCGCCAGTTCCTCCCCGCTCAGCGCCCGCTGACCGATCCAGCGGATTTCTTGCAGGCCATTGTCACGGGTGATCACCTTGTCCCCCACCCGCAGATCTTCCACCGGCTTTTCGCCGCGCGGCGTGGCTATCGCCGTGCCGGGGGTAAAGCAGGGGATCAGGTTCTCGATCTCGGCAAACACCAGCGCGCCGGTGACCGCCCCGTCGCGATCCAGGAAATTGACCATGCCCGAGGTCGAGTTGCCATCGGGATCAACCGTCTGATCCACGATGTCGAACCGCCCCAAACCGCGCAGATCCAGCGTGTCAAAATCGTCATCCACGCCGTCATCGGTGCTGTCGCCGCTGCCCCCGTCAATCGTATCGCCCGGACCGACATCGATGAACACGTCCCGATCGTTGCCGCCCATCAAACGATCCGCGCCTGCGCCGCCGCTGATCGTATCATTGCCGTCACCGCCAAAGATCACGTCGTCGCCATCACCGCCAATCAGCACATCATCGCCAGCCTCGCCCAACAGCGTGTCATCGCCATCACCGCCGATCAACGTGTCATTCCCCGGCAGCCCGGTATCAACCACACCGCCCGGCAGGCCGAAATACACATCGGTCACATTGATACCGTCCGAGGTGCTGCTCGGATCGGAATAGCGGATCACCAGTTGCGACACCGGACCCGCAATCGAAACCTGCACGCTGTGCGCCGGATCGTCATCGGTGCCGGTGCCCGCGCCCAAAGCCTCTTCCGCACTCAGGACCGTCACGGCAGAGCCGACGGTAAAGGTCACGGGAATCAGGTTGTCCGCCGCGTCAAAGGCAAAGATCTGGACATTCTCCGTGCCATCCAGATCATTGATGTTGAAAGAAACATTCTCGACTTCCGACGAAAACTCCAGCTTGAGATCCGTCGAGCCCGCCGCCGTCAGATCGGCCGAAAGCGAACTGCCCGCATCAGCCGGGGCACCATCGGTGATCACACCCGTCACGTTCTGCGTATTGTCCGCAAATGTGGTATCGTCGGTTACAGTCGAGGTGAGAACCGAAAAGGTCACATCAACCGATCCGGTATTCTGGGTGAAGGCGGTGATGGGATCGCCCGCGTCGATGGGGTCGGCGTCGTTGGGATCGGGTGCCGCGCTCCACCGGAACACCTCGCGCCCGCCGGCCTCCGAATCAGGAGTGTCACCAATCAACAGGTCGTTGCCCGGCCCCCCCTCAACCCAGTCATTGCCCGATCCGGCAAATACGGTGTCGTTTCCCTCGCCCGCAAAAATCGTGTCATCACCACCAAATCCATCGATAACATCGTCATTGGACCTGTCAGGCGCATCGTTCGCGTCGATCCGATCCCCCTCGGGATCGCCCGCATAGTCTATGTCAATGCGGTTTGCGGCATTGTCACCTTCTACTCTGTTAATTGCCATGCTCAATCTCCCGTGCCTGATCGACACTTGCTTCCGACCGAATTACAAAAAGCCTGCATCAGTCCCGAAAAAACGAGACAAGAGCGACCGGCACACAACCAAAGGGAAGCGATGCCAGAGCGGCATCACGCATGGGGACGAAACAGCCCAAAACTTCCAGTGACCGCGTTTGGCAGCATTGCGGATTGCGGCAGCGATCCACGAAACATCGCGTCGGTTTTGTGCGGCCGCCCCCGCGACCTACAGACATAACCCCCCAGATGGGCTGTCCAGACATTATCCTTTTGCATAGCCCTGCCCAAGTGAAATCTGGCGTAAAAGTGCTCAAATTGCGTCGCGTTGGTTAACTCTGGCCTTGATCTCGCCACAAATCGCACAACCGCAGATCACCGTTCGTTCCGGTGCGCAGCCTCTTCCCCCCCAGAAGTCATGAAAAAATGAAACAAAGTGCCAATATTTTTTGCCGTCAAACACGCATAGAGTGTATTATATTCAGCAATTGCGACTCTTCCGTGCACCTTGATCTCGCGCGACATTCTTGTGGTCAAAAAAAGGCGGAATGAGAATAAAATAAACAATAACCGGATGTTAAGGAATCTGTTGCCGCATCGGAAACAGCATTCTCCAACGATACCGCGAATCTCGGACTATCCGTGACGACCCGCCCCAAAGACCCGCATCTTCATCGCACCCATGACAACCAACCCGCAGGCCGCCACGCTTGTCTCTCGAAACTTGGAAATCTGGTGCCCCCACACGGACTCGAACCGCGGACCTACTGATTACAAATCAGTTGCTCTACCAGCTGAGCTATAGGGGCTTGCGGGCCTGATTAGCCAAGCACTCCCGCCTCTGCAAGCAGAAATCGCGCCCTCAGGGGGTGATTACCTGCACACCCTCGATGCGCTGGATCGTATAGACATCCTCATCATAGAGCTCGGTCAGCGTGGCCACATGCGCATCGGTCCAGCCGGGCGCATCCAGTTCCTCCTCGATCGCCGCGTCATCGGCGAACTTGTCAAGAAAGGCCGCGACCACCCGCCGCTTCTGCACCTCGGTCAGGCCGGGATGCGACGCCAGGTAGCCGCGAAACCGCTCGCGCCCGGCCGGGGTCATGATCTCTTCGATCAGGCTGAATTCCCCCTCGAAAGCGACCGTGGGGTCAATCCCCGCCAGTTCCCGCACCACCTGGCTCCAGATCAGCGGCGTATCCTCGTTGCACCAGACCGTCACCGGAATGTCGGGATGATGCCGCCGCACCCGCGCGATCAACTCGGACCAGCGCAGATGCACGGCCTCATACCCCCGCAACAGCGCCTCGACGGTGTCGAATTCCGTCCGCTTGAGCAGCGACGGCAGAAAGGCCGCCGGACTGACCACGCCAACGAACAGCTCCAGATGATCATCCGGAAACAATTGCCGGAACATGTTCAACCGATGCTCGGCCACCGCATAGAACACACCACCGCCCACCGCCATCTTGGGCGTGCCGAAAAACCCCGGATTGGACAGCACAAGCCGATCCACCGCCCCTTCGTTGCTGATCGCATCCACCAGAATGTCGCGCGCGTCCGGGGCCAGTCCCGTATCCTGCGCCTGATGCAGAATATCGCGTACCAGACGCCGATAGCGCTGCGGATCGGGCACATTGGTGCCGTGATGTGCCAGCATCTCCCGATTGGCGGACAGGCAATTGATCAGCCTGTCGTCATCGGTATGGTGGGCACCTGCGTGAATGACAACCTGCATCCGTTTCCCGGTCTCTTGGATCATTGCCCCTCACTATACGGTCTTTGCGCCCGAGTGAAACAGCAATTGCCATGCCATCTGGACAACTGAACCGACCGGTTTATTATCATCAAGAAGCTTTGAAAAGGGCAGCGCGTGCACCTCACCGTCAACGGAACCGATCATTCTCTGGGTGATCTCGAACCCGACATGCCGCTCCTCTGGGCGCTGCGCGATATTCTGGGTATCACCGGCCCGAAATATGGCTGCGGCATCGCCCAATGCGGGGCCTGCACCGTGCATATCGACGGGATTGCCATCCGCTCCTGTCAGGTGGCGGTGGGCGATGTCTGGGGGGCTGTCACCACCATCGAGGGGCTGGGCACGCCCGCTGCCCCGCATCCGGTTCAGGCGGCATGGATCGCGCATCAGGTGGCGCAATGCGGCTATTGCCAGTCGGGGCAGATCATGCAGGCCGCAAGCCTCTTGTCCGAGACCCCCGATCCCACCGACGCCGAGATTGACGACGCCATGTCCGGCAATCTCTGCCGCTGCGGCACCTATCCCCGTATCCGCGAGGCCGTGAAAACCGCCGCCCGCAACCTCAGGGGCGCGTGATCCATGGGCCGCGTCAAAACCATCGCCCGCCGCAGCTTCCTCATCGGCTCTGCCGCCATCGTGGGCGGCGTGGCCTTTGGCGTCTGGCGCTACAAGACGCCTTACGTCAACCCGCTCCTGACCGACCTGCCCGACGGCGCGGCGGCCCTCACCCCCTATGTCTTGATCACATCTGAGGCGATTACCCTCATCACGCCGCGCGCCGACAAGGGCCAAGGTGCCGTCTCCGTTCAGGCCGCCCTCATCGCCGAGGAACTCGATGTGGACCTCGACCAGATCAGAACCGATCCCGGCCCCCCCAGCCCCGCTTATTACAACACCGCCCTTGCCGGGGATGCCGTGCCCTTCCGCGCCAGCGACGATAGCTGGCTGGCCGAAACCGCGCGCAGCCTCGCCGATGCGCCGATGAAATTTCTGGGCTTGCAGATCACCGGCGGCTCCACCACCGTCCCTGATGGGTTTGACAAACTCCGCCACGCCGGGGCCGTGGCGCGCGAAACGCTCAAGGCCACCGCCGCGCGGCTGCATAACCTCTCCGTAACCGATTTGCGCACCGAACGCGGCACGGTGATCCTGCCCGATGGCACGCGCCTCAGCTACCAAAGCCTCGCCGCCGAGGCCGCAAAAACCGATCCCGTCACCGATATAACCCTGCGCGCGCCCTCCGAGTGGCGGCTCCTTAGTCAGCCGATGCAGCGCATCGACATCGTCGCCAAATCGACCGGCACGCAGACCTACGGCATCGACATGACGCGCCCCGACATGGCCCATGCCGCCCTCCGCCTCAACCCCGCGATGGGCGGCGCGCGCCTCAGCCATGATCCCGCCCCCGCCCTCGCCCTGCGCGGCGTGCTCAAAGTCGTGGCCCTGCCCGAGGGTGTCGCCGTCATCGCCGACACCACATGGCGCGCGATGCAGGCGGTCGCGGCCATCCCGGTCGAATGGGGCCCCGCCCAAATTCCGCCCGACATGGACGCCCATTGGCAAACCCTCTCCGACAGCTTCACCCCCGACCGGCAAGACAGCCGGTTCCGCGACGAAGGCGCTATCGACACCGCCCTCTCAGAGGGCGCCGATCTGACGGTCGAATACCGCGCCCCCTACCTCGCCCATGCGCCGCTCGAACCGCTCAACGCCACGGTCCTCTACACGCCCGAGCGGGTCGATATCTGGACCGGCACCCAGGTGCCGCGCTTTGTACAAAACAACGTGGCAAAGCTTACAAACCTTACACCCGACGCCATCCACATCCACGCCCTGATGATCGGCGGCAGCTTTGGCCACCGGCTCGAGGATGATGTGACGCGCCACGCCACCCGCATCGCGATGGACCTACCCGGCAGGCCCGTGAAACTGACCTATTCCCGTGAAGAGGACATGACCCACGACTTTCCCCGCCAGATCGCCATGGCGCGCGGGCGGGGCCGTGTGGCGGATGGACAGGTCGCAGCCTATGATCTGGGCATCGCCATGCCCTCTGTTCTCGCCTCGCAAATGGGCCGCCAGGGCATCCCCGCACCGGGGCCGGACCTGCAAATCGTGGCCGGAGCCTGGGATCAACCCTTTGATATTCCCCACTATCGTGTCACCGGCTACCGCGCGCCCGAATTGGCGCCCATCTCCTCGTGGCGTTCCGTCGGGGCGTCGTCCAACGGGTTTTTCCACGACGGATTGCTTGACGAATTGATCCACGCCGCCGGGGCCGATCCGCTGGCCGAGCGCCTGCGCCTGTGCAATCACACCCCCTCGCGGCAGGTGCTCGAGGCGGTGGGCGAGATGTCGAACTGGGGCAGCCCCCTTGCCCCCGGTCAAGGGCGCGGCGTGGCCTTTTGCCTCTCCTTTGGCGTGCCCTGCGCACAGGTGGTCGAGGTCACGAACACCGAAAACGGCCTCCGCCTCGACCGCGTCTTTGTCGCCGCAGAGGTAGGCCGTATCCTAGACCCCATCAACTTTGACGGGCTGGTCAAAGGCGGCGTGATCTTTGGTCTGGGGCATGCGATGCACGCCCGGATCACCTATGCAGGCGGCGCGGTAGAACAGAAGAATTTTGATACATTTCAATCTCTTAGAATCAAACAATGCCCCGAAATCACCGTGCGCGGGTTGGAAAACGGGACCAAGATCAAGGGCATCGGCGAGCCGCCCGTGCCCCCCGCCGCCCCGGCGCTGGCCAATGCGGTCTTTGCCGCCACAGGCCAACGCCTGCGCGAAATGCCCTTTGACAAATTCGTCACATTCCTCTGATCCCCCCTTGCCCCCGCCCGCGCCCGGTGCTTGAACGGACGCCATGGCGATCCACGCGACCACCCTCTTTCTCTTGGCTCTCTCCGCGCTCTCGGGCTTTGCCGGCCAAGGCCTCGGCCTGCCCCTGCCCTTCCTGCTGGGTCCGCTGGCGATTTCGGCGCTCATCGCCACCGCCCTGCCCGAGCGCCTGCCCAGAGGCTACCGCTTTCCGCAGAAATTGCGCCTCATGTTCATCGCCATCATTGGTCTCATGATTGGCGCGCAAGTGACCCCCGCGCTTTTCTCCGAGGCGCATCACTACGCGCTAACCTTCGGCGCTGTCACGCTTTTCGTCGGGCTGGCGCATGCCATGGGCTATACGATCTTTCGCCGTCTTGGCGGCTATGACCCCACCACCGCCTTTTACGCCAGCACCCCCGGCGGGCTCTATGAGAGCATCGAACTGGGCGAGGCGGCAGGTGCCGACATGACCCGCCTGATGATGCAGCAGTTCCTGCGCATCATCGTGGTGGTGACGGCCCTGCCCCTTGGCCTCTCGCTTTGGCTCGGCGCGCCCGTAGGCAGCTCTGCCGGGATGACGCTGGCGCGCCCCGATGTGCCATGGTCTGACCTGCCGCTGATCGCGCTGGCGGGGCTGGGCGGCCTCGGCCTCGGCCATCTCCTGCGCCTGCCCGCCGGGCAAATGACCGGGCCGATGGCCCTTGCGGCGGCGCTGTCTCTCAGCGGCTGGCTCAGCTTTGACATCCCGCAATGGCTTGTAAATATGGCACAAATCGTGCTTGGGACGGCGCTTGGCATGCGCTTTACCGGGCTGAGCCGTGGCCTCTTGCTGCGCGGGGCTGCGCTCGCCATAGCCGCGGTGGGCGCGATGCTGGGTTTGGGCGTCGGGCTGGCCCTCGCGCTGCATGAGATGACAGGCGAGGCGGTGGATGTGCTCCTCATCACCCTCGCCCCCGGCGGCGTCACCGAAATGGCGCTGGTGGCGCTCAGCCTTCAGGCCAACCCCGCCTTTGTGACCATCCACCATATTTACCGCATCGTGCTTACCGTCCTCACGCTCGGGGTGATCACCCGCTGGCGTCAGCGCAAGGGGTAAGCGGCGGATTTGAGTATTTGGGCCATAAAGAAGCCCAAGACAGTCTTTGACAGCCGGGGTCACACCCGGTATTTGAACATATGTTCATTTAATACAGGCGAGGGCAACATGCGCATTGACGAAACAGCCGCGATCATCACCGGCGGCGCGTCGGGGCTGGGCGAGGCGACCGCCCGCCATTTCCGCACCATGGGCGCCGCGGTGACGCTCCTTGACCGCGATGCAGAGCGCGGCGCGGCCATCGCCACCGAAATCGGCGCGTCTTTCGTGGCAACCGATGTCACCGATGAGGCCTCCGTCACCGCCGCCGTTGCAACCGCCAAATCTGCCATGGGCCGGATCACGGCGGTGGTGAACTGCGCAGGCATCGCCACCGGGGCCAAAGTGCTGGGCCGCGATGGTCCCCACCCGCTCGACCTCTTTCGCCGCACGCTCGACATCAATCTGATAGGCTCTTTCAAC
>JBLRXE010000081.1:0-8719 GCA_047920895.1 Roseovarius sp. | reverse complement strand
GCAGGCTGCCTTGGCCGCCGCCACCAGCGACAGGTGCCCGTCATGCAGCGCGCCCATTGTGGGCACGACGCCAATCGTTTCGCCAGCCAATATCCAAGGCCGGGTGGCGGCACGCAGCGCGCTGAGGTCGCGCAGGATGGGCGCGCTCATCCGCGCGGGGCCTTGTCGGCAAAGGTATGCTCGGGCGCGGGGAAGGTCCGCGCGCGCACCTCGGCGGCATAGGCGGCGATGGCGGCCTCTCCGTCGGCACCCAGATTGCCGTAACGCTTGACGAATTTCGGTTTGAAGGCGGTGAAGAGCCCCAGCATGTCATCGACCACGAGAATCTGACCATCGCAGCCCGCCGAGGCGCCAATGCCGATGGTGGGAATGGGAATCTCTGCCGTGATCCGGTCGGCAAGCGTGGCTGTGACCTTTTCCAGCACGACCGAAAAGGCCCCCGCCGCGCTGACTGCGTTGGCATCGGCCAAGAGCGTCTCGGCGGCATCACCGCGCCCCTGCACCTTGTAGCCGCCAAGCGTGTTGATGGATTGTGGCGTGAGGCCGATATGGGCCATCACCGGCACGCCGCGCGCCACGAGAAAGGCGATTGTCTCGGCCATGTGCCGCCCGCCTTCGAGCTTGACCGCCGCAGCACCCGTTTCGCGCATGATGCGCGCCGCGTTGCGAAAGGCCTGCTCGGGGCTTTCCTCGTAAGAGCCGAAGGGCATGTCGATCACCAGCATGGCGCGAGAGAGGCCGCGCGCGACCGCCTGACCGTGCAGGATCATCATCTCCATCGTCACGCCAAGGGTCGAGGGCAGGCCATGCACCACCATACCCACGCTATCGCCGACCAGCACGAAATCGCAGGCGGTGTCCATCATCCGCGCCATCGGCGTCGTATAGGCCGTGAGGCTGACGATGGGGGTGCCGCCCTTCATCGCGCGGATATCCTCCGGCAATGGGGTGGTCTTGGTTGCGGTGGCGCTCATGGGCTGAATTCCGGTCATTTCTGCATTGCGGCGCACGCTATCAATCCTCGTCAGAGAAATCCACACCTCTGTTTTCGCACGTGATCCGATGCGACGTCGCTTTCGTGCGGCGTTGCGTCGGATGGGCTGCGCGCGAATTGGCAGGATTGATAAACATCGGCCCAACTCATGTTACCCGAAGGGAGTCGCTCGTCATGAAAACCCAGGTCAAAGCCCTCGTCGTTGGCGGTGGGGCCGTTGGCACCTCGATCGCCTATCATCTGGCCAAGGCCGGGTGGGAGGATGTCATGCTGCTGGAGCGGGACGAGCTGACCTCTGGCTCGACCTGGCATGCGGCGGGGCTGCTGCCGCTGTTCAACATGTCCTTTGCGACCACCCATATCCACAAGTATTCGGTCGAGTTCTACAAGACGCTGGAGGCCGAGACCGGGCTGAATGCCGGGTTTGCCGTCGTGGGCAACCTGCGCATGGCGCAGACCCAAGAGCGCATGGATGAGTTCATGCTCTATGCCTCGACTGCCGAGACCTGCGGCGTGCCCTACGAGTGGCTGACGCTCGACGAGATCAAGGCGCGCTGGCCGCTGATCGAAACCTCCGACCTGAAAGGCGCGCTCTACCACAACACCGACGGCTATATTAACCCCGCCGACGTGACGCAAGCGATGGCCAAGGGCGCACGCCAGCGCGGCGTGATGATCGAGCGCAAATGGCAGGCCGATGCGTTCCACTGGACCGGCACCCATTGGGAAGTCACCTGCACCAAGATGGTGGAAAAGGGCGGCAACCTCGTGCCCTCTGACGAGCAGATCGTTATCACCGCCGAGCATGTTGTGACGGCAAGCGGCAACCACGCGCAGACCACCGCCAAGAAGCTGGGCATCAAGATCCCCGCGATCCCGGTCGAACATCAGTTCATCGTGATGGATAAAGACCCGGCACTGGTCGAATATCGCGCCAATGGCGGGCGCGAACACCCGGTGATCCGCGACGCCGACGCGCAAAGCTATGTGCGCGAGGAACGTGGCGGCTGGATTCTCGGGGTTTATGAAAAGAACGCCCCTGCCTGCTTTGAATATGGCGTGCCGGACAGTTTCCGCGCCGATCTCTTCCCGCTCGATCTGGAGCGCATCGAAGAGCAATACATGGCGATGATCCACCGCATCCCGACCTGCGAAGACTCGGGTCTCAAGGACGATTTCAACGGCCCGATCTGTTACACGCCCGATGGCAACCCGCTGGTCGGCCCCGCGCCGGGGCTGCGCAACATGTGGCTGGCCGAGGGCTTTTCCTTCGGCATCACCGCGGCGGGCGGCACCGGCTATTACCTCGCGCAGTTGATGACCGAGGGCGAGGCCGAGATCGACATGGCGAGCCTCGATCCCAAGCGCTATTCCTCGAACTGGATGACGACCGAGTTTGCCGCGCGCAAGAACGAAGAATGCTACGATCACGTCTATATCCTGCACCACCCGGATGAAGAGCGCCCGGCCTGCCGCCCGCTGCGCACCGCCCCCGCCTATGAGCGGCAAAAGGCGCGCGGCGCGCAATTCGGTTTCGTCAACGGCTGGGAGCGGCCCAACTATTACGGGCCGCTCGATGCACCTGAAAACTTCGACCACGACGCCCGCAGCTTCCGCCGTGGCGGCTGGTGGCAATATGCCGTGGACGAGGCGAAAGCCATCCGCGAAGGCGTGGGCCTGATCGACGCCACAGCCTTTTCCAAGCATGTGATCAAGGGCCCGGGTGCCACCGCATTCCTTGACTGGTTTACCTGCAACAAGCTGCCGAAAGTGGGCCGGATCAACCTGACCTATGCGCTCACCGATCACGGCACGACGCGCACCGAATACACGATCGTGCGGCTGAAGGAGCATGAGTATTACCTCGTCTCTGCCGGGGCATGGACGGAATACGACGCCGATTACCTGCGCAAATCCGCCGAGGATATGGCGGCAGAATTCGGCTATGTCGAAATTCAGGATGTGACGACGCAATGGGGTGTTTTTGCCATCGCTGGGCCGAAATCGCGCGCGGTGCTCAATGAGGTGATCAAGGATGCCGATCCGGCCACTGCGCTCAGCAACAAGCGGTTCCCCTGGCTTTCGGCGCAGCGGATCGAGTTGGGCATGTGCCCTGTCAACGCCATCCGCGTCGCCTATACCGGCGAATTGGGCTGGGAATTGCATCACCCGATCGAGATGCAGGCATACCTTTTCGATCTGCTTGAGAAAGCTGGTGAAAAGCACGGGATGAAGCTGGTTGGCGCGCGCGCGCAAAACTGGCTGCGTCAGGAGAAAAGCTATCGCGCCTTTGGCAATGAGCTGGGCCGCGATGCCACCCCGCTCGAGGCCGATCTGCCGCGTTTTGTCGATCTGGACAAGGAGTTCCGTGGTAAGGTGCGGATGATCGAAACCGGCGTGCGCGCGAAATGCTGCACGCTCTTGATTGACGGACCCGCCGATGCCGATCCCTGGGGTCGTGAGGTGCTCTATACGCCCGAGGGCGAGCGGGTCGGTCGCCTGACCTCTGGTGGCTATTCGGTGGCCTTCGGGAAATCCATCGGCATGGGCTATGTCAAACCTGAGCAGGCGGTTGAGGGCACCAAGCTCAAGGTCAAGATGCTCGATCAACTCTGGGATGCGGTCGTGACCTGCGACAGCCCCTATGATCCCAAGAACGAGACCATCCGCAAGGATGGGTGACAAAACAAAGGGGGCGCCAATCGGTGCCCCTTATTTCCAATGTGTGCCCAGCCAGGTATTCCACTCCCGCTCGGACCCGGCAAAGACGTTGATGTCTACGCCCCCTTCGACCCCCGGTACAACGCCCGTGCCGGTATATTGCCAAAAGGTCCAGCGCTGGCCGGGGTAAACCAGATCGGGGGTTTTCGCCACCGAGCGCAGCCAGAATTCCACCCCGTCGATCTGTCCGATGCCGGTCTGCGCATAGAATTCCGGCGTGGTGTAGATGATCGGGCGTTGGCCGTAGTAGCGCTCGACGATGTCAAGGAAAATCTGCGCCTGCCTGCGCACCTCTGCGCCGGACGGGCGCATCACGCAGGTGGGCGAAAACGGGTTCCACTCCATGTCGAGCACGGGGGGCAAGGCGCGGCCCCGGCGCGGCACATTCTGGATGAACCATTGCGCCTGCACCTCGGGCGGGGTGCAGAAGTAATAGAAATGATAGGCCCCGCGCGGAATGCCCTCGCGCGCCGCCAATTGCCAGTTGCGGTCGAATTTCGGGTCTTTCAGATCGCCGCCCTCGGTCGCCTTGACAAAGGCAAAGGCCAGCCCGGATAGCGCCACCCGCCGCCAGTCGATATCATTCTGAAAGCGCGCCACGTCGATGCCATGGACCGGATAGCTCGATGGCCCGCGTGGCCCGAAATCGACTGGGGAATAATCGCCAAACCGCTCTGCCGCCAGAGAGGGCCCGCAGAAGAGGGCTAGGTAGACGACAAGAGCGCGCAGCATTGGTAAACCCGTCACAATGAGACCTGTCCCGAGCTTAACCGGATTACCGGAAAACGGTCAGCCGTTTTTGCGCGGGCTACCCTTTTTCCGTCAATTCGTCGTAACAGGCGAGCGCCTTGGCGGCATACATCATCGCGGGGCCACCGCCCATCTGGATCGACATGGCCAACACGTCGCCCACCTCTTCGCGGGTGGCGCCCGTGCGCAACAGCGCCTCCATATGAATGGCGATGCAGGGTTCGCATTTGGTAGCGACGGCGATGCCAAGGGCCACGAATTCCTTGATCTTGAAATCGAGCGTGCCGCCTTCCTTGACTGCCTTGCCCAACCCGCCAAAGGCGCGGGCCGTGTCGGGAATGAGCGCATTGAGCGCGCGCAGTTCTTGCCGGGTGGTCTCGATCTTGGTTGGCCAACTCATATGTGTGCTCTCCATGCCTGTCTCTGCCTCGGCAGAAATCATGCCGCGCCGCCCGTGGCCTTGATCCAGATCAGGCGGGGCGCTCAGTGATCAAGAGGACGTTGTTGGCAGGCATCGCGCGGGTTTCGATCAAGGTCAATCCCGCCGCGCGCAGCCAGTTCTGGACATCGTCCAGATCCTTGTAGCCGAGAGCGGGGTCCTGCGCGATCAGGCTTGCGTGAAAGCGCGCGTCGCCCTCGGATGTGGCCTGCCCGGAGCGCAGGAACGGTCCGTAGAGCGCAAAGCGCCCAACCGGGGCGAGGGCATGGGCCACTTCTTGCACCAGCGTTTGCGCCTCGGGTGTCGAGATGAGGTGCAAGAGGTTGATGAGCACGATCAGAGCGCGCTCGCCCGCCTCTGTGCCCCATCCCGGTTGAGTTGCGTTGAGCGGGATGGCGTTGCGCAGATTGGACACTCCTGCTTCAGCCGCCCAAGCGTCGATACTGGCGCGCCGCGTCGGATCAACCTCGGTCGGCTGCCAGTCGAGACCGGGCATCGCGCGCGCAAAGCCCACGATATGCTGTCCCGTGCCGCTGGCAATCTCGAGCGCGCGACCTGTCGTAGGGGCAATGCTGACTAGCGCCTCGGTGATGGCCGCCCCGTTGCGTTCGGCGGATGGCGCATGCAGCTTGGCCCCGTCGCCCGGATGCGCGACCGAGGCCGTGGGCGGCAGGGGGCGTTGCGGCATCGCTCAGGCCTCTTCTGTGCGATCGGTGGCAGGGGGCGGTGCGGGACTGAGGGAGGCAATCCTTGCGTAGAGCCCTGCGTCCATCTCAAAATCCAGTGTAGCCAGCGACGGCGCAATCTGGGTGGCAGAGCGGCCGGAAATGATCGGCACGGGATGGGCCGGGTGCTGCGCCGCCCAGGCCACCGCGAGGGTCGCGGGATCGGTGCCCAGTTCTTGCGCAATCTCGACAAGGGCAAGCGCCGCCTCTTGCATCCAGCCCTGACCATAGCGGATCGCGTAGCGTTCATTGCCCGTAAGCCGCCCGGCCTCGCCCCGCGCATATTTGCCCGTGAGCAACCCCCCGGCGAGGGGCGAATACCCGGCCACCACCATGCCTTCGGAGGCGGCCATTGGCAGGATTTCAACCTCGGCCTGCCGTTTCACGAGGCTATACATCGGTTGCAGGATCGAAATCGTGAGGTCGAAGTGCGCGGCGATGCAGGCGGCCTTCATCACCTGCCACGCGGCGAAATTCGACAGGCCGACATGGTCGATCTGCCCGCGTGCGCGCAACTCGGCAAAGGTTTCCAGCGTTTCCTCGAGCGGCGTCTTGGGATCAAAGCGGTGCAGATAGAGGATCTCGACCTTGTCCATGCCAAGACGTTGGCGGGAGATGTCAAACTGCGCGAGGATATTTTCGCGCCCCGCCCCGCCGGAATACCCGGCCTTGGTGGCAATTGTCAGCCGGTCGCGATGCGGGGCGGCGAATTGGCCCAAGAGCGTTTCCGCAGCCCCATCGGTATAGAGATGGGCAGTGTCGAAATGGGTGATGCCCGCCGCGATGCAGGCGTCGAACATGGCGCGCGAGGCGGCCTCGTCGGCGGCATCGCCGAATTGCATGGTGCCAAACGCAAAGCGGCTGGCCGGGGTTCCGTCGGGGGAGGTGATGACTGTGCTCATGGCGCGGAGATTGCCATGTGGCAGCGGCAAAGAAAAGCTGTCACCTTGCAACTTGAGATCCTTGGGCTTAGGCGGATACAGAGAAACCAACCCGCCGCAAGGAGCGCACGCGCATGAAAATGCATGAAACCTTCATCAAGCCGATGCACCCCGAGGGGCGCAAGTTCGTGGCGATCTTTGCGCTCATCACGCTGGGGCTCTTTATGGTCTGGGATGTGCGGGGTGGATCGGCGCGGGCCTGACGGTGTGGTGCTACTATTTCTTTCGCGACCCGGAGCGTGTGACGCCAGAGCGCCCCGGCCTGATCATCAGCCCCGCCGATGGTATCGTGTCGCTGATCGAACCGGTGGTGCCGCCTGCCGAACTGGGCCTGCCGGACACGCCGCTGACGCGTGTCAGCGTGTTCATGAGCGTGTTCAACTGCCATGTGAACCGCGCGCCCGTCGCAGGCAGCGTCAAGACAGTTGCCTATCGCCCCGGCAAGTTCCTCAACGCCTCGCTCGATAAGGCGAGCGAGGATAACGAGCGCAATGGCGTGGTGATCGAGATGGCCGATGGACGGCTCTTGCCGGTGGTTCAGATCGCGGGGCTGGTGGCGCGGCGGATCGTCTGTTTCGTGAAACCGGGCGCGGCCCTTGGGCGCGGAGAGCGGTTTGGTCTTATCCGCTTTGGCTCTCGTCTCGATGTCTACCTGCCCGAAGGCATAGCCCCGAGCGTGCGCGTGGGACAGACCATGGTGGCGGGGGAAACCGTGATCGCGGAGTTGGATCAATGAGCCAAGAGCCGGAACCGCATGCGCGCCGCGAGGTCACGCTGGCGCAACTTCTGCCCAATATGCTGACCGTGGCCGCGATCTGCGCCGGGGTCACAGCCATACGGCTGGGCGTGCAGGGGGATTATGTGCGTGCGGTGCAACTCCTGCTTATCGCCGGGGTGCTTGACGGGCTTGATGGGCGCTTGGCGCGGCTCTTGCGCAGTTCGAGCGCGATGGGAGCCGAGCTTGATTCGCTTGCGGATTTCGTCAATTTCGGCGTCGCGGCCCCGCTGGTGATCTATTACTGGGGCCTTCAGGACGCGCGGCAGGCGGGCTGGATAGCGGTGCTCTTCTTCGCCGTGTGCTGCGTCATGCGTCTGGCTCGGTTCAACGTCAGTTCCCGGGAAGAGGGCAGCAAGGGCGGCTCGGGCGCCTATTTTCAGGGCCTGCCCTCGCCTGCGGGCGCGCTCCTGGCGATGCTGCCGATGTTCGTTACCTTTGCGCTGCCGGGCATGTCACCGCCGCCCGCGCTTCTCACCGGGATTTACATGGCCGGTGTCGGCCTGTTGATGATCTCTCCAGTCCCGGTCTGGTCGTTCAAGAAAAGCCGCATCTCGCGCGAGAACGTCAAGTTTTTCCTGCTGGCCTTCGCTTGTGTCGCGGCAGCACTGGTGATCTTTACCTGGGCCGCGCTGATCGTGCTGTGCCTTGTCTATGTGGGCACGGTGATCTGGGCGGCGCTGTTCTGGCATGCCCACGACAAGTAATCGGCGTGACGCCTCGGGCCTGTCGTGGGCCTGTCTTTGGTGGGGGGTGATCAGTTGGGGATCTGCCCGGTCAGCCCCTCAACATAGAAATCCATGCCCAGAAGCGTGCCATCGTCGGCCACGTCGCCCTCGGCAAGCCATGCGCTGCCGTCTTGGCGGTTGAGGGGGCCGGTGAAAGGATGATAGCTGCCATCGGCCATGGCCGCCTTGAGCGCGAGTGCCTCTTTCTTAACTTCGGCGGGCACCGCGTCGGAAATCTCGCCGATGCCGACCATGCCGGGGCCGATGCCGTCCCAAGTCTCGGTCGTTTCCCAGGTGCCGTCAATTACCGCGCGGGTGCGGGCGATATAGTAGGGCGCCCAGTTGTCGATGATCGACGATACGCGCGGGAAGGGCGCGTATTCTCCCATGTCCGAGGCCTGACCGAAAGTGACCACATTGCCGGCCTTTTCGGCGGCAGCCTGCGGGGCGGTGGAATCGGTATGTTGCAGGATCACGTCCGCGCCCTGTTCAATGAGCGCCTGCGCGGCGTCGGCCTCTTTTGCCGGATCGAACCATGTATAGGCCCAGATGATCTTGAACTCGACATCGGGGTTGACCTTTTTGGCGTGGATATAGGCCGAGTTGATGCCGCGGATGACCTCGGGGATCGGATAGGAGGCGATAT
>JBLRXE010000080.1:0-8736 GCA_047920895.1 Roseovarius sp. | reverse complement strand
GGGTCGATGCCAAGGGCAAACGCTTTGGCGACGAATTGGAACGGATCGGCTGGAAAGGCCCCGAAAAGGTCGGCGCCCGCAAGATGCACGCCTTCTTTGAACTGCATATCGAACAGGGGCCAATACTCGAGGCCGAAGGCAAGAAGGTCGGCGTCGTTACCCACGGGCAGGGGCTGCGCTGGATCGAATGTACGGTGACGGGCAAGGGCAGCCATACCGGCTCCACGCCGATGTATATGCGCCGCAACGCCGGGCGCGGACTGGCGCGGGTCACGGAACTGGTGCATGAAATCGCCCTGCAATATCAACCCAATGCCGTGGGCGCGATCGGTCATATCGACGTCTACCCCAACAGCCGCAACATCATCCCCGAAAAGGTGGTGTTCACGGTCGATTTCCGCAGCCACATCCTTGAGACGCTCGAATCGATGGTCGAGGAACTCATGGCCACCGCCCCCGGCCTCTGCGCCGATGTGGGTGTGAAATTCAGCGCCGAAGTGGTCGGCGCCTTTGATCCCCCCGCCTTTGACGAGACCCTCACCGCCCGCGTGCGCGACGCCGCCGACCGGCTGGGTTATAGCCATATGGACATCGTTTCAGGCGCAGGCCACGATGCCTGCTGGGTCAACAAGGTCACTCCGACCACCATGGTCATGTGCCCCTGCAAGGACGGGCTCAGCCACAACGAAGCCGAGGAAATCACCCCCGACTGGGCGCGCGCCGGCACCGATGTGCTCTTGCATGCCGTGCTGGAAACGGCGGAGGTGGTGGAGTGAGAAGGCTGCTGTCAATTTTCATTGGGACCGTAGTTTTAGCTCTTTCGGCAGATCATACATTTGCGCAGGAGCCAAAAGAATGCCTGAGGATCGAAAACGCGGAGCAAAGGCTACAATGTTACGACGCGTCATTCCAACGCTCACAGGCTAAGCTCCAAGAATGCTATGAAATTTCACTCGTCGACCTGCAACTCGACCTACAAACACTCGAAGGGCATTGTGTAGTTACGACCGGTGAAGTTTTCTCTTCGGGTGGGTATGATACCTTGAACCGCCCGAATACAGTGTCTGACAACAATATGATTTGGTTGAGTTTTTATGAGTTACCCAGATCGAGCGCCAAGGCACGTCTAGAGTGCAATACTGGATGTCTTGCAACATTGACTGGTGACGTTGTTGTCGAGCAAGAGCGGTATCGGCTCAAGATAAGAAAATTCGAGCTAATGGGTCAGTAGTTTATTGGCTGCAAATTCGGAGCGAGAGCGATTAGTTTCTGAGAGAAACTAGTATCAGGGAGATCCCCAATGACCACCAAAGTCATCAAGAACGGCACCGTCGTCACCGCCGACCGCACATGGAAGGCCGATGTGCTGATCGAGGGCGAGACCATCAAACAGATTGGCGCGGACCTCAAGGGCGACACCACGATTGACGCAACAGACGCCTATGTCATCCCCGGCGGCATCGACCCGCATACACATCTCGAAATGCCCTTCATGGGCACCACCGCCGCTGAAACCTTTGAAACCGGCACATGGGCTGCGGCCTGCGGCGGCACCACGATGATCGTGGATTTCTGCCTGCCCGGTGCCGATGGCAGCATCAAGAACGCCATCAACGAATGGCACCGCAAATCCGCACCCCAGATTTGCAGCGACATCGGCTATCACATGGCGATCACCGGCTGGAATGAGACCGTCTTTGACGAAATGAAGGATGCCGTCGATATGGGCGTCAATTCCTTCAAGCATTTCATGGCCTACAAAGGCGCGCTGATGATCGAGGATGACGAGATGTTCGCCTCGTTCAAACGCTGCGCCGAACTCGGCGCGCTGCCGATGGTCCATGCCGAGAACGGTGATCTGGTGGCCGAGATGCAGCAGAAATACTTTGACCAGGGCATCACCGGCCCCGAGGGCCACGCCTATTCCCGCCCCCCCGAATTCGAGGGCGAGGCCGCCAACCGCGCCATCTGCATCGCCGACGCGGCGGGCGTGCCGCTCTATATCGTGCATGTCAGTTGCGAACAGGCGCACGAGGCGATCCGGCGCGCCCGTCAAAAGGGCATGCGCGTCTACGGCGAACCGCTGGTGCAATTCCTCACCCTCGACGAATCCGAATATTTCAACAAGGATTGGGACCATGCCGCCCGCCGCGTGATGTCGCCCCCCTTCCGCTCCAAGGATCATCAGGACAGCCTCTGGGCCGGATTGCAGGCCGGATCATTGCAGGTCGTGGCGACCGATCACGCCGCCTTTTCCACCGCGCAAAAACGCGCGGGGCGCGCGGATTTCCGCATCATCCCCAATGGCTCCAACGGGCTCGAGGAACGGCTGGCCGTGCTCTGGACGCATGGCGTGGAAACGGGCCGCCTCACGCTCAACGAATTTGTCGCCGTCACCTCGTCCAACGTGGCCAAGATCCTCAACATCTACCCGAAAAAGGGCGCGATTGTCGAAGGGGCGGATGCCGATCTCGTGGTCTGGGACCCCAAGATCACCAAGACGATCAGCGCCTCCAACCACCATTCCATCCTTGATTACAACGTGTTTGAGGGGTTCGAGGTCAAGGCGCAGCCGCGCTATACCCTCAGCCGAGGCGAGGTGATCTGGGCCTGGGGCCAGAATTCACAGCCCCAGCCGGGGCGTGGCCGCTTTGTCCCCCGCCCGGCCTTTCCCTCGGCCCATCAAGCGCTCTCGAAATGGAAGGCACTGACCGCCCCCAAGATGATCCAGCGCGATCCGCTGAATATCCCGGCGGGGATTTGAGAAATCCAGCGCGCGCGGCCGTCATTGCCGGCCACGCCTCTTGACAACCAATAGCCAGCCGGGCGCAGTAGCAACCGGGCCAGCAGGGGATAGGGTTTGAGCAGCAACACAGTCATCAGCGCGCGCAACCTGTCGCTGACCTTTCAGACCGGCGATGGCCCGGTGCATGCGCTCAAGGACGTGAGCCTTGAAGTGCACAAGGGTGATTTCATCAGCTTCATCGGCCCCTCGGGCTGTGGCAAGACCACCTTTCTGCGCTGCATGGCGGATCTGGAGCATCCCACCGGCGGCAGCCTGACCGTGAATGGCGCCAGCGCCGAAGAGGCGCGCAAATCCCGCGCCTATGGCTATGTGTTTCAGGCGGCGGGGCTCTATCCTTGGCGCACCATCGGCGGCAATATCCGCCTGCCGCTCGAAATCATGGGCTACGGGCGCGACGATCAGGATGCCCGCGTCAAGCGCGTGCTGGAATTGGTTGATCTGGCGGGGTTCGAGCGCAAATACCCCTGGCAGCTTTCGGGCGGCATGCAGCAGCGCGCCAGCATCGCCCGCGCACTGGCGTTCGATGCCGATCTTCTGTTGATGGACGAACCCTTTGGCGCGCTCGATGAAATCGTGCGTGACCATCTCAACGAACAACTCTTGCACCTCTGGGCGCGCACCAACAAAACCATCTGTTTCGTCACTCATTCCATCCCCGAGGCGGTGTATCTGAGCACGAAAATCGTGGTCATGTCGCCCCGCCCCGGCCGCATCACCGATGTCATCGAAAGCACGCTGCCACGCGAGCGCCCCCTCGACATCCGCGAGACGCCGGACTTCCTAGACATCGCCCATCGCGTCCGCGAAGGGCTGCGCGCGGGGCATAATGATGCAGCATAACCGAGCCTTCCTGAAAAGCGCCCCCTCCCGTTTGACGGGGAGAGGGACTTTCACCGTTCACGGTCATCGGCTCTCCAGCCTGTTCCGTGGACCCAGAGTATCGACCAATCCTTTCATCGTTCTTAAAATACTCAAAATCCGCACTCGATTTCAGCGCCGGGATTTGAGTATTTTTGGAACAGTGAAAAGAGTGAGGGCATGATGCGCAATCTCCTGCCGGTGCTCACCATCCTCGCCGCACTCCTTATGCTCTGGTATGCCGCCGCCGTGGCGCTCAACGCACAATGGGCGCGGGATCAGGCGGCGCGCGCGGGCGAGACGCTCACCCTGACCGCTCTTGTCACCGACACATGGTCTCAGGACAAGCCCAAGCTGCCCGCCCCGCATCAGGTGGCGGTCGAAATATGGCAAACCACCGGCGCCATGGTTCTGGACGGGCGCGGATTTTCCAAGCGCTCGCTCTTTTACCATAGCTGGATCACCTTCAGCGCCACAGCACTCGGCTTTGTCCTCGGCACCGCCCTTGGCATCGCGCTCGCCATCGGCATCGTCTACAACCGCACCATGGACATGAGCGTGATGCCTTGGGTCATCGCGAGCCAGACCATTCCCATTCTGGCGATTGCCCCGATGATCATCGTGGTGCTCAATGCCGTGGGGATTTCCGGACTGCTGCCCAAGGCGATGATCTCGATGTATCTGTCGTTCTTTCCGGTGGTCGTCGGCATGGTCAAGGGGCTGCGCAGCCCCACGCCGATGCAGCTTGACCAGATGCGCACATGGAATGCGAGTGCCAACCAGACCTTCTGGCGGCTGCGCCTGCCCTCTTCGATGCCCTATCTCTTCACCTCGCTCAAGGTCGGCATGGCCGCAAGCCTTGTGGGGGCCATTGTCGGCGAATTGCCCACCGGTGCGGTCGCCGGGCTGGGCGCGCGCTTGCTTGCGGGCAGCTATTATGGCCAGACCATCCAGATCTGGTCGGCGCTCATCATGGCGGCAACGCTGGCGGCGGTACTGGTGGGGCTGATCGGCCTTGTCCAGCGGATCACGCTCAAGCGGATGGGAATGGCGTGATGGGCTGGCTGGCGCTTGGACTGGTGGCATGGGCGCTTGGCTGGGGGATCAATTCCCGCCTGTCGCACCGGCCTAAAACGCGGGCCACGCGGCTCTTGGTGCCAGTGATCTTTGGCCTCACCGTGGTGGTGATCTGGGAATCTCTCGTGCGGGGTCTCTCGATCTCGCCCGTCCTCCTGCCCACCCCGACCGCCATTGCCGCGACTTTCGCCAAATCCACCCATATCCTCTGGCAGGATTTCGTGCAGACCGCCCTCAAGGGCGCGCTGACCGGCTATGTCATGGGCTGCGGCGCGGCCTTCCTGACCGCCATCGCGATCGACCGCTTTCCCTTCCTGCAACGTGGCCTCTTGCCGGTGGGCAATTTCGTTGCCGCCCTGCCGATCATCGGCATGGCGCCCATTCTGGTGATGTGGTTCGGCTTTGACTGGCAGTCCAAGGCGGCGGTGGTCGTGGTCATGGTGTTCTTTCCCATGCTGGTGAACACGGTGCAGGGCCTCACCGATACCGACGCCATGCAGCGCGACCTGATGCGCACCTATGCCGCTGGCTATTGGCAGACGCTCTTGAAACTGCGCCTGCCCGCCGCGATGCCCTTTCTCTTCAACGGGCTCAAGATCGGAACAACACTGGCGCTGATCGGGGCGATTGTGGCAGAGTTCTTTGGCTCGCCCATCAAGGGCATGGGATTCCGCATTTCGACCTCGGTCGGGCAATTGGCGCTCGATCTGGTCTGGGCCGAGATCGTGGTGGCAGCGATCGCCGGCTCCGCATTTTACGGCGCCGTGGCGCTCTTGGAAAAGGCGGTGACATTCTGGCACCCATCGCAAAGAGGCCGGGCATAAGACAAAGAAACCACCAACAAGGGAGATGACAAATGAAGAAACTGACAGGACTATTCAGCCTCGCGGCGCTGACCGGCCTTGGCACCATGGCGCAGGCGGCGGATGATCTGACGCTGCAACTCAAATGGGTGACGCAGGCGCAATTCGCAGGCTATTATGTGGCCCTCGACAAGGGCTTTTACGATGAAGAAGACCTCAACGTCACGATCAAGCCGGGCGGGCCGGACATCGCCCCCACGCAGGTGATCGCAGGCGGCGGCGCGGATGTGACGGTGGAATGGATGCCCGCCGCCCTTTCGGCACGGGAAAAGGGCCTGCCGCTGGTGAATATCGCACAGCCGTTCAAGGCCTCTGGCATGATGCTGACCTGCCTCAAGGAAACCGGCGTCACCGGGCCTGCGGATTTCCCCGGTCGCACGCTGGGCGTCTGGTTCTTTGGCAATGAATTCCCCTTCCTGTCATGGATGAGCCAACTGGGTATTTCCACCCAGGGCGGGGCCGATGGCGTGACCGTGCTCAAACAGGGATTCAACGTCGATCCGCTGTTGCAGAAACAGGCCGATTGCATCTCGACCATGACCTATAACGAATATTGGCAGGTGATCGACGCGGGCATCACCGAGGATCAACTGATCACTCTGAAATATGAGGATCAGGGCGTCGCCACGCTCGAAGACGGGCTTTACGTTCTTGAGGAAAAACTCAGCGATCCGGCAGAGGTGGATAAACTCACCCGCTTTGTGCGCGCCTCGATGAAGGGCTGGAAATGGGCCGAGGAAAATCCCAAAGAGGCGGCGATGATCGTGCTCGACAATGACGCCACCGGGGCGCAGACCGAAGAGCATCAAACCCGCATGATGACCGAGGTGGCCAAGCTGACCGCCGGATCGAACGGCGCGCTGGACCCGGCCGATTTCGAGCGCACGGTGCAATCGCTGCTCTCGGGTGGATCGGACCCGGTGATCAGCGCCCATCCCGGCGACGGGGCATGGACCCATGCGATCACCGATGCCGCGCTGAACTGATCCCAGAGTCAGTCAGGACGAATGGCCCGGCCCCCGTCCGGGCCATTCCTTTTTCAGGCGCAACTGCGGCTCCGGGCGCTGTCATTGATATGGGGGCCTGCCCCCCAGCCCCCACCACATCTTGACCCCTACCTCAAAAATCCATGCAAATGAATACTTTAATCAAAGTCAGAGCTGTGATAGTCTCTTTTTCATAAATCAATGCCAGTCGGAAAACCGGCGGCGCGAGGCAGTAAAAGAGCAGTTCAATGAAAACACGGGGCAAACAGCCGGTCCGTTGGGGTTTGGTGGCGTTCGCAACTTTCTGGATGCTGGTGATCGTGCCGCTGAGCGCGGCAGCCGCGCCCTATGCGGCGCTGGTGATCGACGCCCGCAATGGCGAGGAACTCTACTCCAACAACGCCGACACGCGGCTGCACCCCGCCTCATTGACCAAGATGATGACGCTCTATGTGGTCTTTGAGGCCATCGAGAATGGCGAAATTGGGCTTGACGACAAGATCGTGATTTCAAGGAATGCCGCGAACGAACCGCCCAGCAAACTGGGCCTGCGCGCCGGCAGTTCCATCGCTCTGCGATACCTCGTCCGCGCGGCGGCGGTCAAATCCGCCAATGACGCGGCCACCGCACTCGCCGAAGCGATCGAAGGCTCCGAGGCGCAATTCGCCCGCCGCATGAACCGCACGGCGCAGTCGCTCGGGATGACGCGCACCACCTTCAAGAATGCCCATGGCCTGACCGCGAATGGCCACTTGTCCACAGCCCGCGACATGACCATCCTCGGGCGGCATCTGTTCTATGACTATCCGCAATATTACAATCTCTTCTCACGGATTACGGCGGATGCCGGGATTGCTCCGGTGAGCCACACCAACCGCCGTTTGCTCGAGGCCTATCGCGGCGCGGACGGGATCAAGACAGGCTATACCCGCGCAGCGGGTTTCAACCTGACCGCGAGCGCAGAACGGGACGGCAAGCGTATCATCGCCACTGTATTCGGCGGACAATCCACAGCCTCACGCAACGCCAAGGTGGCCGAATTGCTTGACTTGGGATTTCAAAAGTCCTCGACCCGCGTCGCTCAGCGCCCCCCCGCACGGCCGCCCTACCTGGGCAAACTCAGCACAGCGCCGATCATGATCGCAGAGGGCGAACCGCGCCCTGGCCTTGCCGGCAAGACCATCCGCCTCACCAGCGCCGCCGCCGTCCGCAAGAGCCTGAGACCCCAAGCGCGCGCCCTGCCCGCTGCCGCGGCCCCCCTGATCGCCGCACGCGACGACATCGAGCGCGCCCTTCTCGCCGCCCAACAAGTCCCAACAGCCCCCCCGGACCCCGTCCTGGCACAGGGCAACCCTGCGGTTCTGCCCGACACCCGCCCGGAACTGCGCCCAACCAATATCACGCTGGTCAGCGCCCGCCCTGCGTCCGAACCGGAACCCGAGATCGTGACCCGCGTCTCGACCTCGGGCGGGCGGCATTGGGGCATCAACGTGGGCCGCTATTCCAGCGAATACAAGGCACGTCAGGTGCTCTTGCAAACCGCCCTGAACGAAATATCCACACTCGACGGCAGCCTGCGAAAGGTGGTGCAGCGTCCAGCCGGATTTGACGCCAATTTCATGGGCATGACCCGCGAAAGCGCCGATCTCGCCTGCCGCCGCCTACAGGCCAAGAAGATGACCTGCTTCATGATCGGGCCCAGCTGAGAAAGAGGTGGTCGCGGAAATTTGGACCAGTTGTTAAGGTGGATCGCATGACGAGAGAAATGGCGGATATTCTGTCAAAAAGAGTTAGAAAATCGTGCGATCGGGCATCTTCCCCGGCAGGCAAACGGATCGTGGAATTTTGATTACCACTGAGAATTGATGGGGTGGATACCCTTTCCCAACGGCATCGCACCTTTGCCTCGATTTCCCGAACCCGCCGCCAGTCGAGACCTGCAAACACGGCCTCGAACTGCGCATGGTTCAAATTTGCGCGGATATTTCGGGAGTATGATGCCGGCCATTCAACCCGCACCATCGCTGCCGGGCTGAACGCGGGCGCGATCCCCAGCCCGGATAGCGGCAAGGGCGGTGATACTTGGGGGCCGTCAACGGTTTCAGAGAACTGGAAGCGCGGCACGGGCATCCTGAACAACGAACTC
>JBLRXE010000079.1:0-8788 GCA_047920895.1 Roseovarius sp. | reverse complement strand
ACCCCTGGCTTTCCGCCCTCGGCGCGCAATTTGCGGCGCTGGCACGGCTATGCGCTCAGCGACTATCACGACTGGTTCCGCGACTATGTGTCGGCGCTGCAGGCGGCACGGCCGGGGCTCGAGATCACGCTTTTGCCGGTCTCGTCTGTGCTCGCCGGTCTGCAAACCGGCCTGTTGGAGGATATCCCGGTCGCGGCGCTCTATTCTGACGACGCGCCGCATGGCACCGCCACGCAATATTTTCTGGCCGCCCTCGTCACCTATACCGCCCTCTTTGAGACCCCCGCCCCGGTGGCCTTCGACCTGCCCCAGAACCTGCATCCGCTCTTGCGTGAGAATTACGCGCGCCTGACCGAGGAAATCGCGCAAGCCTTGGGCCTGCGCGACACGGCACAGGCAACAGCACCGCTCCAACAGGCAGAAACCGCCCCCGGCGCGGGTCTGGCCAACCCCAGCCTTGGCATGGGGTTGAACGGCATCGCAGACTGGTCGAGCCAGCATCCCTTTGTCGATGTGATGAAAACCGCGCGGCCCTGGGTCGGCCATAGCGCCGATCAATGGGGGGCCTTTTCGACCGAGGCGCTGCAGGAAGGGGGCTATCTCGACGCCTCCGGCTGGCCCTTGGCGCTGCCCGACGGGGCCAGGGCGCTCGAGGCGTTCATCCTGACGGATCAACCTGCGGCTGCCACGCATCTGAGCGGTCGCTACCTGCTGCGCTACACCGGCAAGGGCGTGATCCGGGTCGTGGGGCGCGCCGACAATGTGCGCTACGACTATGGCAAGCGCGAAGTTCGGTTCAACACGACCCCCGGCGATGGTCCGGTGGCGCTCAGCCTCTTGGAAACCGATCCTGCCGATCCGCTGCGCAACATCAGCGTGGTGCGCGAGGATCAGCTGGCGCTGCATGACTTGGGCGTTATCTTCAACCCGCTCTGGATCGACAAGGTGGCCGACCTGCGGGTGATCCGCTTCATGGACTGGATGTTCACCAATGGCGCGCCGCAGATCGCGTGGGCGGACCGCCCGAGGCCGCAGGATGCCACCTATGTCTGGCGCGGCGTGCCGGTCGAGGTGATGGTGGAGCTTGCCAACCAGATCGGGGCCGACCCATGGGTGAACATGCCGCATATGGCCGATGACGGCTATATCCGGGGCTTTGCCGCCTATATGCGCGACCATCTGGCCCGCGACCTCAAGGCGCATGTGGAATATTCCAACGAGGTTTGGAATTTCATGTTTCCCCAGACGGTCTGGGCGCGCGATCAGGCGCTGGCGCTCTGGGGCGATGCGGCGGGCGACGATGCCTGGATCCAGTTCGCGGGCCTGCGCGCGGCGCAGATGGCGGATATCTGGCGGGCGGAATTTGCGGGCCAGGAGGACCGCTTGCAGATCGTGGTCGGCACCCATACCGGCTGGCCGGGGCTGGAAGAGCCGCTCTTGATGGCCCCTCTGGCGCTTGAGCACGGGCAACTGACCGCGCCCCCCGTCAGCCGCTTTGATGCCTATGCCGTGACCGGCTATTTCGGCTATGAACTGGGCGGCGAGGATCAGGCAGGCACCGTGCTGGGCTGGATCGCCACGAGCGCGGCCATCGCCCGCGCCAAGGCGGTCGAAACCGGCGCCGATCCTGAAACCCATCTGGCCGCGCATCGCTATGATCTGGCCTATGATCTGGCCGCCGAGGCGCTGCGGCAAGGCTCTTTGGGGGAATTGCTGCGCGACACCCTGCCCTATCACGCCGGGATCGCCGCGCGGCACGGGATGCGGCTGGTGATGTATGAGGGAGGCACGCATGTGGTAGGCCATGGCGCTATGGTCGAGAATGGCGCGCTGACCGATTTCTTTGTCGGGTTCAATTACAGCCCGCAGATGGGCGCGCTCTATGAGGAGTTGCTGGAGGGGTGGACAGCGACAGGAGGCACGCTCTTCAACGCTTTCGTCGATGTCGCCGCCCCCTCGAAATGGGGCAGTTGGGGGGCGCTGCGGCATCTCGATGACGCGACACCACGCTGGAACGCGCTGATGCGCGCCAATGCACTGGCACCTCAATGGGATACGGACCGGGCGACGGGCGCCTTCCTGCACGGCGTCACACTGGCCGCCGGACCGGATGGCGCGCGGCTTGAGGGCACAGCCAAGGCCGATATCCTGCTGGGGGCTGCCGGGGTTGATGTTTTCGTGAGCCATGGCGGGCACGACCGCATCCACGGCGGAGCGGGGCGCGATCTGGCGATCCTGCCGGGCGCGCGCGAGGATTACGGGATCGGACGCGACGGCGCACGGGTGATCCTCGAAGGGCCGCACGGGGCGGTCGTGCTGGTCGATGTCGAAGCGGTGGAATTCACCGATGCGCCCGGTCAACAGGTAGCGCTCAGTGATTTGATGTAGGCCGGACAGGCGCTGGCGTGGGTCGCAGCAATAAAGCAGCATTATCAAAGAGGGACCTGGCCCCGTAAGAAAATTAGCCGCAAATGATGAGGCGCGCGGATCGCGTCTTGTTCCGCGCGGGGGTGATTGGATCAGACGTTAGCAGCAGGCTATACCCATTCCCCCAAGAAATCCCCGAATCTCCTCCGCGACAACCCGCGCATGGCTGATCGGCCCCATATGCCCCGCGCCCTGCACCACCACGCGCCGCGCCTCTGGGACGCGCGCCGCCAGACCCGCATTGATCGCGGCGATGATCGCGGGCGAGGCGCTGCCTTCCATCAACAGCAACGGCGCGGTGATCCGCGTCAACGCACCGCTCGACAGCATCCCGCCTGCATCCCCATAGAGCGCATCGGTCGCGGCCTCGATCAACGGCATCTGCGCCGCCATTGCCACGCGCGCGCCCTCGGGCAGCGCCGTCCAGCCGCGCCGGTCGCCCCAGACGCGGGTAAATCCCTCAGCGGCCTGCAAAAAATCCCCCGCCGCCATGCCCGCAGCATAGTCGGCCATCTCGGACTCGTGACCTGCGCGCAAACCCGGTTGATCGTGCAGGGCCACGGCAAAGAACACCGGCTCGTAGAGGATCAAGGAACGCACCAAATCGGGGCGCTCGACCGCCAGCCGCAACGCCACAGTCGCGCCAAAGGAATGACCGATCACATCCGTGGGCGTGTCCAGAAACCCCGCCGCCATCGTGGTGCTGACCGCCTGAATCTCGCCCGCGCTGGTCCATGCCCCGCTCTGCCCATGCCCCGGCAGATCGAACGCCGTCAGCCGCAGCGCGCCACTCAATTCGCGCGCCAGTGGCCCCCAACTGCCGCCATGCGACAATGAGCAATGGATCGCCAAGGCGCGACACGGCCCGCTGCCCAACTCTGTCCAATGGGTCTGAAACCCACCCCTCAGCCCCTGCGGCATGGGATCAGAGCTTGCCCGCCAGATGCAGGTCGAGATCCTCGAGCCGGTCCTGACCCCAGAAGCTCTGGCCGCTGTCCACCACATAGAAGGGCGCGCCGAATACCCCCGCCGCCACCGCCTCTTCGAGATTGGTGGCATAGGTTTCCGCCCCGCTCAACAGCCCCTTGTCGGCCAGAGCGGGATCATATCCGGCGCGGTTCAGGCAATCGCGGATCACCTCATCCTCGGCGATATTGCGCTCCTCGGCCCAGCAGGCACGCAGGATCGACTGCACCAGATCGCCCGGATCACCACCGCCCGCCGCTTGTGCGGCGATGATGGCATAGGACGAGGGCGCAGGATTGGTGGGCCAGAACGCAGGCTTGAGGGTGAGCGCCATGCCGCGCCGCTTGGCCTGACGCGGCAATTCCTGATTGCGATAGGCGGTGCGGGCGGGATGCCGGTCCGCAGGGGCCGTGCCGCCCGTGCGCGCAAAAAGCGCCATGATGTCGAGCGGTTTGTAGGTGATGCTTGCGCCATGACGGGCGGCAATGTCCTCAAGCCCTGATCCCGCAAGATAGGCGTAAGGCGAGAGGGTCGAGAAATAATAGTCGATATGGGCCATTTCGGCGCGTTCCCTTGTTGCATCGCTTTGCCTGAGCATGACCACATGCTAAGCGGTGTCAACATCACGAATCTGTCATATAGCACAGCCGGGGACCCCATCATGCCAAGCACATCGCAACCCAAGCTCATTTCGGGCAATGCCAACCTGCCACTTGCCACGGCGATTGCCCGGCGGATGTCGATGCATCGCGGCGTCAATGTGGGGCTGGTCGATGCGCGGGTCGAACGCTTCAACGATCAGGAAATCTTTGTCGAGGTCTACGAGAACGTGCGCGGCGAGGATATGTTCATCATCCAGTCCACCTCGAACCCGGCCAATGACAACCTGATGGAACTCCTGATCATGGCCGACGCGCTGCGCCGGTCCTCGGCGGCGCGCATCACCGCCGTGATCCCCTATTTCGGCTATGCCCGTCAGGATCGCCGCTCCAAGGCGCGCACGCCGATTTCGGCAAAACTCGTCGCCAACATGATCGTTGAGGCCGGCGTTGAGCGGGTGCTGACCATGGACCTGCACGCGGCACAAATTCAGGGCTTTTTCGACATTCCGGTGGACAACCTCTATGCCTCGCCGATTTTTGCGCTCGACATCATGACCCAATTCAAGGGCCGGATGCAGGATGTGATGATCGTATCGCCCGACGTGGGCGGTGTGGCGCGGGCGCGTGAGCTGGCCAAGCGGATCACCGCGCCGCTGTCGATCGTAGATAAACGCCGCGAAAAGGCGGGCGAAGTGGCTGAAATGACCGTGATCGGCGATGTGACCGACAAGATCTGCATCATCGTCGATGACATGTGCGACACCGCCGGGACCATGTGCAAGGCCGCCGAAGTGCTCTTGGAAAATGGCGCGCGCGAGGTGCATGCCTATACCACCCATGGTGTCATGTCCGGCCCGGCGGTTGAGCGGATCACCAAATCGGTGCTCAAATCCATGGTCATCACCGACACGATCCTGCCCACCGAGGCAGTGCGCGCGACGCCCAATATCCGCATCATCCCGACAGCCCCCGTGTTTGCTCAGGCCATCCTCAATATCTGGAACGGCACCAGCGTGTCGTCGCTGTTTGATACGCCGACGCTGGAACCGGTCTATGAGGGCCAGTTTGGCGGCTAAGCCAACCGTGCCGCGCCGGGGCGCGTAACCGGCATGGAGCCTTGGATCTTTCTCTCGATTGCAGCGGCAGCGTTTCAAACGCTGCGCTTCATGCTGCAAAAGCATCTGAGTATGGGCGCGCTCAGCGCGGGCGGCGCGACGCTGGCGCGGTTCTTCTATTCCGCCCCCTTCGTGGTGGCCCTGTCGCTGGCCTATTTGGTGGCAACCGGCGCCACTTGGCCGGGCTACACCCCGCTTTTCTGGGCCTATGCGATTTCGGGCGGGCTGGCGCAGATTCTCGCGACATGGTGCGTGGTGGCGCTCTTTGCTGAGCGTAATTTCGCGGTGGGCATCACCTTCAAGAAAACCGAAGTGGTGCAGACCGCCCTCGTGGGCCTCGTGATCCTTGGCGACCACATCACATGGCTGGGTCTTGGCGCGATCCTGTTGGGACTGATCGGCGTGCTGATCCTGTCTGAAACACCGGGATTTGAAGGCCGCTGGTGGCGGCGCTTCGGCAATCGCGCGGCGGCACTCGGGCTGGCCTCGGGGGCGTTCTTCGCGGTCTCTGCCGTGGGCTATCGCGGCGCCACGCTGGAAATTGCCAGTGCGGACCCGCTCCTGCGCGCCGGTCTGTCGCTGATGATGGTGACGGTGATGCAGGCCGTGGCGCTCACGCTCTGGCTCATCTGGCGCGAACCTGGACAGGTGGGCCGCGTCATCGCGGCGCGGCGCACGGCGGTATGGATGGGATTGACCGGCATGGCGGGCAGCCTGTGCTGGTTCACCGCCTTCACACTGCAAAACGCGGCGTTGGTCTTTGCTGTGGGACAGGTCGAGGTGATCTTTTCGCTTTTCGCCTCGGTGCTGTTCTTTGGCGAACGGATCACCCGGCGCGAAGGCTGGGGCATTGCGCTGATCACGCTCTCGGTGATTGCGGTGGTGGCGCTCAGGTGAATGTAGACAGGTCTGGCCTGAAGGGTACGTTTAATTTGCCACTCGCGCGGAACAAGGCGCGGCACGCGCCGCCGCGCGATCGCTGGGCCGTCCCGCGACATAGCGATTTTGAGATGTAGTGCATCTCTTTGAAGTCATACGGACTTTGCTTGCATCAAGTGGCAGTTACCGCCGTTGAATCGCTAGTCCCCGGCCCAGCGACCGCACGGCTCATCGCACAGGTCCAACGTCCCTTTTAGGCCAAGACCCGACACAGCCCTCACCCGGACGCCGCCCCCTTCAGCCGCAAAAACAGGCTCTCCTCGTCATCATTGCGAAAGAACGGCACTGAGGCAGGTGGGTTGCGGTCATGCGCCCGCGCTGTGACCTCGGCCAAGACCACCTCGGTGATGAACGGCAGATCAAACCGGCGGGCATCCTCCAGCGGAATCCATTGCAAATGGCTCAATTCCTCGCAGGCGGCGGAAAAATCGTCGGGATCACCGGCCAAGGCCTCGGCATGCACCAGAAAGAACCGCGCATCGAACCGGCGCGGACGCCCCGGCGGGGTGATGGCGCGAAACACGAATTGCAGCGGATCGGCCACAGGCAGCAGACCACGCGCGGCAAAGCCCGCCCAATCGCCGGGCACCTCCCCCGGCCATGCGCCGGGCTTGCCAAGCGCCAGCCCGGTTTCCTCCCACAATTCGCGGACCGCAGCGGCGGCGAGCGCGTGGCTCAGATCGCGGTCGCAATCCTCGGTCAGCCGCGCGGCACAGAGCGGCGGCAGAGGCCGCGCCAGCGGAATCTCCGCATCGCCCGCATCCACCGCCCCACCGGGAAAGACGAATTTGTTGGGCATGAAGGCCGCCGTCGCGCCACGCTGCCCCATCAATACATGCGGGCTCTCGGGATCGCGCAATACGATCACGGTGGCGGCGTCGCGAATGGCGGTCTTGTCTATAGCGGTCATGCCTGCCCCTTTGTCGCGGGGCTAGTGGGTCTCTTTGAACCCATGCATCAGCCGCGCCCATTGAAAGGCCACGATGGCCCCCTTCAGCCGGGGCAAAAGGTAGAGCGACAGCGCGATGGTGCCAATAGCGAATATCGTAAAGAGCACCAGAGGCTCGGGCCGGAACTGCACAAAGGCGATGTGCAGGAGCGGTGCCATCAGATGGCCCACAATCAGAATCGTCAGATACGCCGGGCCATCATCGGCGCGCGCATGGCTCAGATCCTCGCGGCACACCGGGCAGGTATCGCGCAGCTTGAGATAGCTGCTCAGAAGCGGACCGCTGCCGCAATTGGGACATTTGCGCGCGAAACCCCGGCGCAGCGCGGGCCAGAGGGCACGGTCAGTGTGAACAACGGTGGTATCGCGCATGGGGGCCTCGCTAAGCGTTTGCGCAAACATGGCGCAAGCGGGACATAGAGGAAAGGTGACAGACCGTCCTTGCGGCGCGATGTCGCAAAGACCGCGCCCCGTCTGGGAATATTTCCGCCAACCGCGACGGAGTTGCCCGCACCCCGCGTTAGAGACCTTAGAAACGCCCCGAAGGACGGGGGGCTTCGCAAGATGACATGAAATCCCTGAGGGAGATAAAGACAATGAAAAAGACAGTTTTGATGGTTGGTCTGACGACTGCGATTCTGGCCGGTGGGCTGAGCATGGCACAGGCCGACAGCCACATGGGAAAAATGGGTATGGGCATGGGTATGGGCATGGGTATGCAGCACAGCTTTGAAGAGCTGGATGCTGACGCCGACGGCAAGATCACGCCCGAGGAAATGACCGCCCATATGCAGGCGCGTTTCGAGGGGGCCGACACCGATGGCGACGGCGCCCTGTCCAAGGATGAATTGGTCACGCGCATGACCGAGCGTCAGGCCGAACGCATGGCCGCCTATGCCGATCACATGATCAAGCGGCACGACGCCAACGGTGACGGCAAACTCACCCCCGACGAAATGCAGGCCCGCCACAAGGGCACCATGTTCGACATGATCGACGCCGATGGCGACGGGGCAATCTCCAAGGAAGAGTTTTCCCAGATGCGCGGCCAGCATGGCAAGCATCACGGCATGATGAAGAACAAGAAGGCAAGCGAGTGACATTTGCCGGCGCGGGGGCAGCCCCGCGCCGGGCCTCTGGTCAGGGCCCGATCTGAGGGATACGCTTGAGGGCGATGACAATGCCATTCGATGCCATGGACGACCTGCCTGACGACGCGCTTCTGGCGCGGTTCGCTGGTGGCGATGCTGTGGCCGCGCGTGTCCTGACGCTGCGCCTTACACCGCGCGTGATGGCGCATGCCTACCGGCTCGTCGGCAACCGCACCGAGGCCGAGGATGTGGCACAAGAGGCGCTCTTGCGGCTCTGGCGGCAGGCCCCCGATTGGCGGCCTGGCGAGGCCAAGGTCAGCACCTGGCTCTACCGGGTGGTGGCCAACCTCTGCATTGACCGGCGCAGACGGGCGCGCGGCGGTTCTGTGCCGCTTGACGCGATCCCCGAGCCGGAGGACGGGCAAGCGAGCGCCGCCGAGCAGATGCAGGACCGCGCCCGCGCCGACGCGCTGCAAGCAGCGCTGGATCAGTTGCCCGAACGGCAGCGGCAGGCCGTAGTCCTGCGCCATATCGAAGGGCTGGCGAACCCGGAGATCGCCGAAATCATGGACGTGACCGTCGAGGCGGTCGAAAGTCTGACCTCACGCGGCAAACGCGCGCTCAGCGCGCTGCTGGCGGGGCGACAAGAGGAGTTGGGATATGCCGATGAGCGATAAGGATCAGGATATTGGCGGGCTT